>NZ_VHLB01000077.1:0-41586 GCF_006547365.1 Myxococcus sp. AB056
GGCGGGGGCGCTTCAGCCGCGCCGCGTCCGCGAGCGGAACTCGCTGGCCCAGCGCTGAGCGGTGGCCTTGGCGCGCTCGCCATCCGAGGGAAGGTGACTCGCTGGCGGCTTCCCGGCAGGCGTTGGCGCTCCAGGGCTGGAGGGGCCGTCCGTCCCCGTCGCCCCCTTCTTTCGCACCCACATGCGAGGGGCAGGGTTGACGGTGGGGGGTGGCGTAGCAGGCGCGGTGTCAGCCTTGGGCTTGCGCCCGCGCGGGAGGATGACGTCGGGGATGCTGCGGGGTGCGGCGTCCTCCACCCACGCGGAATGCAGGCGGCCTGTCGCCATCATGAGGCGCCGCTTCTGGTAGTGCGCTCCGCAGTAGCCCTGGCTGCGGTGGGGGCGCTGGCAGCCGATGACGGCACACGCCCTGGCCGTAGTCGCGGGAGGTGGGCGCGGGGGCAGGTGCTGCGCTGGAGCGGGTTGCGGAGGCCGCGCGTCGTGGCCTGGGCGCTGGCGCGACACTTCCTGTTGGGGCCCTGGGGCGAGACGCTTCGCCACCTCGGCCAGTCTCGCGACGAGGCTTGCGAGTGGGCGCGCCAGCTCCTCATCGAGGGCGGTGCGGAAGGCCGCCTCAATAAAGCTTGGGGACTTCGGAGCGGGTGGGCGGAGCGGCTGCCTCGTGGATGAGGATGAACCCTGAGCCGAAACGGGAGGACGTGGAATTTTGGGCATGTGTGGCTTTACTCGCCTTGCTGTGTATTCGGGGCGAATGCGCGTTGAGACGGCGGGTGATGATTACCATTCTTTGGGCATGTGTCGTAGTCGAGTATTGCTTGAGTGGAGGAAGGGAGCGCCCGCCTCTGGTGACAATACGCAGTGACCTCACGGAAATGGTTGTTGGCGTGAGTCGCCCGGCGAACTGGCACGTCGCGTGCTGTGGGGAATGCGGATGACGATGAGCGAGCGGGAGGCCCTCGCAGAAGAACTGCGGCGGGTGGAGGTGGCGTTGCAGCGAGCGTACGCGACGATGGACGGGAGTGCCGAATCGCGGACGCGGCTCGCCAGGGCGAAAGAGGAGTACCGACGAGCAGAGGTCGCGGCGTCGCACGTACTGGGAGCGGAGGATGCGTTGAGGCTGGTGGAGGCGAATGACTCGGCGTGCGCTCACCCCCCGGAGCAGGAAGCACTACGGGAGTGGGTTGTTCGCGGCGCGAGAGAGTTGCCCCTCAGTAGTGGCGAGCACCACGCATGAGGGGCGCGCCTCCTGGACGTGTGTGAAACATCAGGTGAAACAGGGCGCTTCGGCCGGCGGACGGGCCCGGGCCGCATGGGCATACCCTGAGAGGCATGCCATGCCGGCACGGCTCACCCTCGCGTCGCCAAGCCCTCGCGCAGCATTTCATCCACCAGGGACGCGGCCTTCTCCTCGGCGGTTGCGCCCTGCACGCGCAGCGCGACGGACTCGAAACGCTGGGTATTGGCAACCACCCAGTCGATGTACTCGGGAATGGAGAGGCGCTCCACGCCGAAGGCGATGTTCTGCATTCCCTTCACGATTTGGACGGCCGTGCCCTCGAAGACACGTCCGTCGCGCATGATGATCATCATGACTTCTTCTCCTTCAGGTGAGTGCGCCAGCAACCGGACTCGATGATGGGGCGGCCAGCCAACCGCCCCTTGGGAAACAGGTATGCCTCGACGCGGCCGGCACCGTCGAGGGCAATGGACGTGCGCTGGTAGAAGCGAGGGTGGCCCTCGAGCCTGTCGAGCGCCGCCAGCATGAGCGCGTCGACTTCGTACATCTCTCCCTCGACAGCGTGCTTGCCCCTGGAGGCGAGGGCAGGGAAGGGCCCGTAGTCGTAGAGGGTAAAGCGGGGAAGCGTCCGCGCTAGGCCGACGAGGCGTGCGCCGCACAAGAGTCTGTGGTTGGGCTCGCCGGACAGCAGCGTTCCGTAGACGAAGACGCGCGTCGACTTTGAGGCGCGCTTCATGCCGCACCGCCCAGGGCGCCCGCGAGCGCGGCGCGGTTGAAGCCCAGGCGCCCATAGGCGTGCCAGAGGACGCGGAAGTAGCGGCCAGCGGGCGGCCAGGCCTCGAAGCCTGCTTCGGGCTGCAGGTACACCAGCGCGCGGCGGCGGTGGCCGGCCTTGTCCGTCACCAGTCGGGCGGCGCGCCGGTACGCAAAGGGGTGCCCCTCGAAGGTGTCGAGGGCGCGCAAGTCCTCGGGGGTGAGGCGGTACAGCAACCCCTCGACGTGGGCGCCGCGCACGCGCTGGAGGCTGGCGACTGCGCCGCCCCAGCGGCGGCTGTAGCCGCCAAACACCAGGGTGTGGCCGGGAAGGGTGGCCCGGGCTTCGACGGTGGCGCCGGGGCATCGCGTGCGCATTTGGGCCCTGTCGAGGTTGGAGCCGTAGGCGAAGTAGAGCATGCGGTTCTCGCATTCGAGGCGGGCGCGGCCCGCCGTTGTCGGTTCTGATTCCAACCCAGGCACGAGGAGATACTCCTCGGCGAGCGGCCTCTTCATTCCTGGTCCGAAGCGTCATCCCGAGGAGACGCGACCTCCTTGGCCAGTTTGAGGATCTCCACCGCCTCAAGGGCACGGGCGCGCCTGTGTGCGAGCCGGGTGCCGCGGACGTGCACCTTCCGAGAGAGACGTCCGTCGTAGCTTTTTGTGGGGTACCTGCCGTGCGATGGGCAGCAGCCCCATCGGCAGTTGCCCCGGTCCTTCCGATTAACTCCGTATGCTTTCATTATTGCGTCTCGCGGTTGGCGAGGGGCACCTGCCCTTCGCGAAAGACATACACGCTCTGGTTCGCCATTGAAGCAAGCGCTGTCTGAGGGAGGGGCGCGAGGACCGCAGGAAGGTGCGGGCCCGGTGCCCGGGCTCCTTCCTCGGGCCCTGGCGCCAGCGCAGGCAGGCGCCAGGGCTTCGTGGCGCCCGCGAAGGCCCCGTCACGCGGCGGCGCGGGCTTCGGTGGGCGTGTTGCCCGGAGCGACCCCTGCGTCGCCCTGCGAGCCCTCGCTGCCGGGCGAGCCGTCCCCACCCCCACCCGGGCCGCGCCTGTCGCGGCGCTGGCCCTTCCAGGCGGCGCTGCCCTCCAGCTTCTTGAGGAGGTGGAGGCGGGCCGTCTTGAATTCCTCGCCGATGAGGCCCAGGTGCAGGAGGAACACCCGGAAGTCGTACTTGGCGGTGGCGGGGTTGAAGTCGCGGCGCTTGCTGGAGGCGGCCTTCGAGGCCAGGGCGCGGGCGGCGAGGGCCAACACCAGTTGGACGTAGGCCTTCACCTCGCCCGCGTGCACCGAGCCGTTGAAGTAGCGGAATTCAATCGTGCCCCGGAAGAAGAGGCTGTTGAGGTTGAGGCCGTGGTAGCGGCTGGAGTCGTAGCGCTGCGGGGCGAGGTTGCGGCGCCCGTACCAAGCCTCGTTCACCTCCTGCAGCGTGCGCGGGCGCCGGGCCTCCAGCCGCTGGAGGAAGGCCCCGTCAATGGGCTTGCAGAAGCGGCTCAGCCGCGCCGCGCTCACCCCGAGGGCGGTCTCCAGGAGGCGCTCCTGCTTGTGCACCATCTTCACCAAGTTGGTGACGCCCTTCGCGTCGAAGCGGCTGCCGTCGACGTGAATGTGGATGCCGGTGGAGGCGTCGGCGCGGGCGCCAGCCTCGCGGGCGGCGCGCACCACATGCTGTAAGGCGTCCAGGTCCTGGTAGGTGAGGATGGGGGAAACGATTTCGCCGCTGTAGTCGCCCCCGCTCAGCGAGCCGTCAGGCACCACCTTCCAGGCGCGGCCCTGGGGGTCCGTCACCTGCCAGCCTCGGTAGTCGCCGGAAACGTGCCCGCCCACCGCGCCCTGAATCGCGTGGGCCAGCTTCTGGCGGCTGGCGCCAACCGTCTCAATCTCAATTCCAAACCGGAGCGTCTTCATGGAGTTCGCCTCTCGCATTCGCGCGGGGCTGTGGCGCCCGTCGCGAAACACATACACGCTCTTGTGTGCGAATGAGGCAAGTCCTCTTCGACGTCTGGTTGGGTGGGTTTCAGGTGTCTGGGATAGTTGCGGGAATTCGCGGGTTTTTGCGCCGGGCGCCTGTGAATGGGTGCGGCCAGTCTGCCTGGATTGGCGGCGGTGGGCGGAATTCCAGCGTGTGTGATTGTCTCGCCGGCAGGGCGTTGGGGATTGGCGGCATAGCCCGGAGCGGACTGCCACTGCCTCTCCCGCTGATTCAGCCGGAAGAGCCTCTCACCTGCGCAGGGCTCCTGGCGTGCGCGCGCCGCATGCCGAGGGGCTCAGGAGGGGTCAACCCACGAGGCTCTTGAGCATCGCCATCGCCCGCTCCGCTTCCTCCGGTGTTCCCTCTGCAAGCTCCACGTACACGAAGCCCCCGGAGTACATGAGTATGTCTGGGAGCAGCTCAATGCGTACATTCCAGCACTCTCGCTCCGAGGTTGCCATCTCAACATCGGCGTAGATGCGATGGAGGGCGGCGTTCAGCGTGCGCTGGCGTATCTCCCTCGGGAATCGCACCTCGATGTACGGCTGGGGAATCCCATAGCGCGCGGTGCGCTGTCCCACCATCATCAGTTGCTGGCTCGTCGTGGCCATCGTTATCCTCGCGTTTCGTAGGGATGTCGCCCCGTTGTGAAAGACATACGCGCTCTTGTTGATGCGTTATGCAAGTCGAGTCTTGGGGTGCGGCGCCTGTAGGCAGTGCGTCCGCGAGCATGGACGGCTTTCGTATGGCCGGGAACCCGCGCGGTGCTGCGGCGCGGATTCCCGCCGTCCTCTCCTTCAGCCCAGCAGTATGTTGAGGAGCGCCATGCCCCGCATGGCCTCGGCCTCGTCGCCTTCGGCCAGCTCCAGGTAGATGCGGCCGTGGTTCGGCTCCGAGAGGCGCTCGGACTGCACAATCCACCGCTCGCTGTTGGGGGTGTTCAGCTCCAGGCTGGCGGCGAAGGTGTGGAGCAGCGCGCTCACCTGCCGGTGGGTGGCGCCGGGCTGAAGGAAGATGTCCAGTTGCGGCTGGGCCGTGCCGTACCGGCTCTTGCCGAGGGTCAGCGTCAATACGGTGTTGCTGAAATCAACAACCTTGACCGGGACGATGAAGGTAGGGATGGCCGTGGCGCTCATAGTCGATATTCCTGCGGAGTCGCGCGGTGCTTTGTTGCCCGTCGCGAAAGGCATACACGCTCTTGTGGGTGAGCGTATCAAGTCCTCTCTGCTGTCTTTGGGGTGTATGTGCTGTCCGGGGCATTGGCGTTCGGGCCGGGACGCTGTTCCTGATGGAGCATGTGGCTGGCGGTGAGGCAGGGCGTGCGCGCTCGGGCCCTATTTCGGCCTGCTCGCGTGGCTTGCCGGACGCGCCTGTCGCAGCCCGGCAAGGCCCTCGAATGGAGAGGGGCTGCGGCTAGGGCGCCCTCTTGGAGGCAGGGGCGGGCTTCGTGCCCTCCCGCTCGGCTTGAATCTTCATCAGCTTGTCGATGATCTCCGACTTCCTGGTTTCCCCCAGGTAGGGGAAACTGTTTCCGGTGTCGATGACATAGCGGCGCAGTTTCTTGACGGTCATTGCTTCCAATTCGCTGCGTGTCTTCATGTTGTTCCCTTGGGGACTGCGTTGAAAGAGGGGCCGGTCGAAGGTCTCGGGCGGTGTTCCACTTCACGGCGATGTTGGCGCCCGCCTCGCGTGTGGACGGCGGGGCGGAGCGCGTCCGGGTTGGGGGCCTCTCGGCCTATTCGTTGTCCTGCTGGGGCGAGTGGGTACGGGCCTCACTCCTCCTCTTTTGGGGCGAAGCGCGCGGCGGCTTCGGTGGCGCCCATGGCCGTGAGTTCTCGGTGGACCGCGCGCTTGAAGAAACGAGTCCGGCTCGGGATGCCCGCGTCGCGCCAGGCCTTGTCCAGGACCGCCAAGTCCTCCGCGTCGAAGGAGAGGGGGATGACGCGCTTGCCGTCCTCGCCCACCTTCACCTCGCGCTCGGGACGGGGGCCCACCGGCACGCGCCCGGCCTCCGCCTCCCGGATCTTCCACTTGAGGTAGGGGATGTCGCTGCTGCCTGTCGGGCGTCCCACGACTTCGCGGTACTTCGCCTGCACCTCCTCGAGCGACATGTTGGCGAAGCGCCCGCGACGGGGAGCCGGCTGCGTGCCCTCGGCCGGGGTGTCGGCCCGTGCGGCAGGCGCCGGAGGCGCGCTGGGGGTGGCGGCCGTCGCCCGGTGGGTGGGGCTTCTCCGCTTCTTCGCGGCGAGTGCCTCCTCGATGCGGCGGATGAGGTGCGTCCTGTTGGGGCTGCGCGTCTCCTCGCCCACGACTTCGCGGTACCGGGCGCGCAGCTCCGTCAGGTTCATGGACTCCAGCTTCTTCGTCTTCGTCGTCTTCGTCGTCTTCGTCGTCTTCGTCGTCTTCGGTGCGGCGTTGCGAGGCATGGTGGTGTTTTCCTTTCCGGGCCGTGGGTACACGTCTGCCGTTCACGGGGGCGGCCCGGCGGCCCTCGTGCGCGGCTGCCCCGCTGGGCGGGGCGTCGGTGGTGGTGGACTACTTGGTGGGTGTGTTGCTGGCGTCGCGCTTGCCGGCTTGGTAGGCCGCTTCGAGGGCGTCCCTCAGTTGCCATACCGCCACTTCGTAAATGTCGAGGCTGTCGCTGTTGCGTGTCTTCAGTGTTTCAATGTTCATCTCCTCGCGCGCAACGCGTTCGAGGGTTTCTGCGGGCGCCCGGGCGGGCTTCGAGGGGCTGCTGGGGCGCGGCTTGCTGGGCGTCATTGTTTCGTCCTCCCTGTGCGCCTTGGGCAGGCGCGTGCGAGGCATATGCGCTCTGTTTTTGAGGCATAGCAAGTCGAGTGGAGAGGGTTTGGGGTCGCCCTGGCTGTGACGGGCGCAGGGAGCTGTTTCGCTGTTGGTGTGTGTCTATTTGCTGGGGCCCTCCTGGAGCGAGGGAGGGAAGGCGCTATTTGCTGGGTGTGTTGCCGGCGTCGCGCTTGCCGGCTTGGTAGGCCGCTTCGAGGGCATTCCTCAGTTCCCCTACCCCCACGTTGTGGAAGTCGAGGCTGTCGCTCCAGCGCCTCTTTAGTGTTTCGATGTCCATCTCTTCGCGCGCAATGCGCTCGAGGGTTTCTTCGGGCGCCGGGGTGGGCTTCGTGGTTTTGGCGGGCCGGGGCTTGCGGGGTGTCATTGTTTCGTCTTTCCGTGCGCCTTCGGCGGCGCGCGTGAGGCATACGCGCTCTGTTTTGCGCGTATGGCAAGTCATTGCCCGCTAGGCTTGCTCAGGTGCGCGAAACACTCCAAGTCGATGGCGCGTGGATCGACATGGACGAAGGGGGTGGTGCCGTCCGGGAGGACGGGGGCGGCGTCGATGCAGTCCTCGGCCGTGACGCCTCCGAGGCGCGCCAGCGTCTCGTCGTCTTTCACGTAGTAGTCGTCCGCGTCCGGGTTGGCGTCGGGGCGAAGGGCGCCGCGCAGCACCGCGAAGATGCGGACCTTCTGCCCCCGGAGGCCGGGGATTTCGCTGCCGAGGTACGTGGTGTCGGTTCCGAACATGTGTCTCTCCCAATGCGTGCTGGTGATTTCGGTGCTGCGAATTCGGTGCGGCTTGGCGGGCAACGAGTGGCCTCGCGGCCTCTATTCATCCATCAAGTAGAAGAAGCAGCTCAGGTCGTCGGCGCGCACCGTGACGCGCGTGGGGCTGCAGGTGCGATCCGGGAGGAGGCGGGCCACCTCGACGCGGTCCGAAGCCTTGACGTCGTGTCCACGGCTGTGGACCGCGAGGATGCGGACCTCCTGCTGCTTGTGTCCGGGGACTTCGTCGCCGAGGTAGATTGCGGTGGTGCCGATATACATATGAGTCTCCCCTCGCGCAGTGGGGTGCGCGCGAAGACATACATGCTCTATCTTCGAGGCATAGCAAACCGAGAAGAGTGATGTTCGGACTGCTTCGGGGTGTGGGGTCTGGTTTTGCTGGTGGTGTGTGTCTATTGGCTGGACTCTTCAGGGGCGCGGGGCTGTTCGTCGGCGAGCACCGCGATTCGGAGGCCCTGCGGGAACCAGCGCTCGCGAGCCTCCTGCGACAGGGGATGCACGGCCACCTTCCTGGCGCCGCCCCCCTTGGGCTTGAGCACCGTATGCAGGCGTCCGCGCTGGACGAGCTCTGCGTGGACATGGCCGACGAGGAGTCGGTGCAGGTGTCCGAAGCTCCCTGGCGCCGGATGCGCCGGCTCGCTCTCGGCGGCGCGGATGAGAAATTCGGTGGAGCGGCAGGCGGGACAGGGAGGGAGCTGGACGAGGCTGTCGTCCACGTCCTCCCGACGCGCGACGCCGACCTCCAGGGTATCGAGGGAGAGGCGATTGCCACTGCCGCACCGGGCGCAGCGCTGAAGTACGTCGTCGGTGGTGACTTCGTGAATGGCCATGGGGGCGCCCTTACGCGACAGCGGTGTATGAGCCGAACCAGTACGTCGCGGCGAGGCCTGGGAGGTTTTGGTGGCTGTAGAAGGCGAAGCCGTCTTTGTCCGGCACCATGACGGTGGGATTGCCGACGAAGCTTCCGGAGAAGGCGTAGGGGCTGAGGGTGATGGAGGAGGGCGCGGAGGGGAAGCGACTGCGGAACGTCACCGAGCCGCCGCCGGCCAGGCTGTCATGCGCGACAGTGTCGCTGTTGCTGTACTGGAGGCCGAGCCGGCCCACCTCGCGCACGCTGCCCGCCAACTCGAAGGAGGTGTTGCTGGCGGTGCTACTCAGCGGGAGTCGCAACGTGCGCGTCCAGGAGGCGAAGGTGGCGGTGAGGCTGGCGTCATGGAGGAACTCGGCCTCGTTGCGTGAGAGGCGGAAACCGCCCGCCGCCGCCCCGGTGGTGTCGCGGGCCCAGGCGCTCCCATTCCAGGCGGCGTTGAGGGTGAACCACACCGAGTCGCTGTCGGCGTAGAGGCGCAGCCGCGCGGCTGCGCCGCCCGCGCCCTGGGTGTCGAGGAGAAGGACGCGACCGGCGCCCAGGACGGGCTGGAGGATGGCCTTGTGCTGGCCCGCCGACGTCTCGTTGCCGCGGAAGTGCCCGCCGCTGAAGGTCGAGAGGACTTCCGCGAGGGCCGCTTCGACGGTGCCCGCCGTCAGCAGGTTGCCCGCGTCCGCGACGGAGACGGAGGAGGCCGCGTGAGCATCGGCGGACTGGGTGACGTGCCCGTTGAGGAAGCCCAACAGCGCGGCCATCTGCTGCCGCAGGCTGCTGGCAGGGAGGGAGTGGGGCGTCCCGGCCAGCGCGTCTCCTCCGACACGAGAGGCGCCGGGACTGTTTGCCGTCGTCTCGCCGAGGCGGGTGACGACCTCCTGGAGTTGAGCCTGCACGCTGGTGCCGCTGATGTAGCCGTGGGGTGTGGCGCCAATGGCGCTGGCGTGGTGGGCCCCCGTGGCCGCGCCCTGGTGGGCGTTGACGAAGCCCAGCAGCGAGGAGAGCTGCGCATCCACGGTGCCTGCAGGCAGGAGGTTGGGCGTGCCGGGCACCGCGTCCGCACCCACGCGGGAGGCGCCCGGTGTGCCAGCAGCGGCCGAGGAGAGCTTGTCCGCGACTTCGTCCACGGCCTCCTGCACGGTGGTGGAGGTGATGAATCCGTGGGGCGCGTAGTCCACGGCACCAGCCCCGTGTCGCCGGGCGGCGCCGGAGAAGTGCCCGGCCAACTCGGCGTCCACCTCGTCCAGTGTCGCCTGCACCGTCTCCGTGCTGGGGCTCAGGACGTCCCAGGTGCCGCTCTCCACGGCCACCGAGGTGCCCCGGGCGAAGATGAAGGCCTGCCGGCGGGAGGTGTCCAAGTCCGCGGCGAGAATCTGCGTCTGCCCGGGGCGCCGCCGGACGTCACACAGCAGCAGCTCGTCGGGCTGGAGGGCGGGCTTGGGCGCCTGGC
The DNA here is from genome assembly GCF_006547365.1 of Myxococcus sp. AB056. Taxonomy (NCBI): domain Bacteria; kingdom Pseudomonadati; phylum Myxococcota; class Myxococcia; order Myxococcales; family Myxococcaceae; genus Myxococcus; species Myxococcus sp. AB056. The sequence goes on from NZ_VHLB01000077.1 coordinate 9,850, forward strand.
CGACGGGGCCCTCCGGCGCCTGGCGCACCACCAGCACGAAGGACTCGTCGCGGCGGAAGTACACCTGCTGGGAGTTGCCGTCCGTGCGCGGCTCGGACAGCAGTCGGGTGAAGCGCAGGAAGATGCCCACCCACCGCTCGCTGCCCGAGGTGGAGACGTCGGTGGGGATGCCGGAGACGTCCACCGCGCAGTCCACCGTTTGCCCGGTGCCGAAGAAGATGCGCTGGCCGAGGTTGTCGTAGGCGCGGCCCGGAGCCGTCAGGTCGACGGAGAGGTTGGGCACGGGAGAGTGCGGCGCGGGCACGGCCCCGGAGATGACACCGTGGACGCCCAAGTCAGAGGCGAGGTTGCGGTCGGCCTGCTCCAACTGCGCGAAGGCCAAGTCCAGCTCCGCCTCCGTCACCTTCTGCCTGAAGAAAAAATCCAGCCGGTTGCTCATGCCTGTGCCCTCCAGAGGAAGACAAAGGCCGGGCGCGAGAAATCGGGGACATGCTGAGCGAGCTTCAGTGCAAGACGGTCGTTTCGCCCAGCTCGCTGAGTCCCAGCTCCCAGTGCTCGGGGAGAATGGGCGGCAAGGGCTCCACCATGTCCACGAAGTGGGTGTGCGCGGGCTTGAGGTACTCGACGAGGGCGCGCAGGCGCTGGCGCTCCGAGAGCGTGAGAAGGCGGTCCACCTCGACGTTGAAGGCGTAGCGGGCGAATCGCTCGGAAGGGCCCAGCACCCAGTCGACGCCCAGCTCGGACTCGCCCAGCACGAGGGTGTCCGAGGCGAAGGGGGAGATGGCCCTCACCTCGATGCCCAAGAAGAAGCGGATGGCGTTGCGCAGGCCCAGTGCGGTGCCCTTCTGCTGGTACATGTGCACGAGGATGGCGGCCAGACGGCGCCGAGCGAGGACGTCCAGCTCGAAGGCGAAGGGGTTGCCCAAGTCCTGGAGGATGGCGTCCAGGAATGCCTCCGGCGCGCGCTCCAAGTCGAAGACGTCGGGGAAGGCGTCCAAGTCGGACAGGAGCAAGTCCGTCACCTCCTGGAGGCAGGACACGAAGCGGTGCAGGTCGCCCGTCACGTCGTCGCGGCGGTTGTGGCGGGGCAGCATGTCCCAGAGGCGGAAGTGCCGAGAGGGCGGCCTGGCCGGCCGGAAACCCGCGAAGGTGGCGCGGTGGTAGGGGGCGAGCACCAGGTTGCCGTGCGCGTCCGTCACGCCCTCCACACGCACTTCGTACACCACGTCCGGCGTCAGCTCCGTGTCGAGGGCGAAGTGGACGAGAAGGCCGTCTGCTGCGGCCTCGGTGACAACCACCGGGACGGCGGGCGCGCCGCGCGGGGTGAGGGTGAAGCACGCCGAGGGCGGCACCCGGACAGACTCGTAGAAGGCGAGGCGCACGGACTTGGGCCCCACGGCCTGCGCACCCACGAGGCGCGGGGCCGTCCTGTCCTCCACGGTGAAGGTGTACGTCTCGTCGAGGAGGTGCGCGCCACCGGCCGTGGCCGAGATGACGTGCACGGAGACGGTGGCCTGGCTGGCCAGCGGCACCGCCGGGTGGAGCACGACACGCAGGGTGTCCGCCGTCTGCGTCGCCGCCGCCAGCGGCCCCGCGAAGGCGGGTTGCACCTCGACGCTGTCCCCGCCCGCGAAGGCGAGGACTCCGTCCACCCAGACGCGGGTGGACGCCCGGGCGATGCCGTCTACGCCGACGTCCACCAGCTCCAGCTCCAGCGCGGCATCAACGGGGACGTCCTCCTCCTCGGGGCCCGGAGCGCGGTTGAGGAGGAGGGGGCGGCGCGTCTCGGCGAAGAGGGAGACGGTGTCGACGTAGAGGGTGGGCAGCTCAACCGTGGCCATAGCGACACCTCACGGGGAAACGAGCTCCAGGCGGACGCCCACCGTGTGGACGCCGGAGAGCTTCGAGACGTTGGCGGCCATGTCCGTGACGAGGCGCTCGCGGCCGGGGCGCCCGAGGCAGCGGGCGTACTTCACCCCGCCCACGACGAGGGACGCTTCCCAGGCCAGGCCCGCCGGGGCGCCTGAAGGCACACGGAGGCGCAATGCGGCGCGGACCAGGTCCACGCCGGTGACGTCCACGGTTTGCGTCACCTCGGCATAGTCCCCGGGAGCCAGCTCGAAGCGGCGCCCAGGCTCCTCGTCGCCGAGGACGAAGAGGTACTCGCCCGAGGCGGGCGTGGCCCGCTGGGGACGAATGCGTCCCTGGCCCAGGCCGAGGCGGCTCGTGAAGGCGGTGAGGGCCATGGGCGTCACACTTGCCGGGACAGCTCGAGCGAGTCGAAATAGGCGCGGCGCGTGACGTCCTTTACCGCGAAGCCGAAGCCGCCCCGGCCGGAGGTGAGGGGTTGGCTGCCGGAGTTGATGCCGAGGGCGTCGTCGATGAAGGCGGCCATGCCCGGCACGGGCTGCCAGTCGGGAGGCGTGCCGAGCGGGTGCGCGGCCAAGTCGTTGTGGAAGGCCTTGAGGACGACGTCGCCGTTGGCGTTGACGATGACGTCCAGGCGCAGGTGCAGCCAGGCACCCTGCGAGAAGCTAGCCGAGGACTTCAGCAGGACGCCGGGGCCGTCCGCGTCAGGCAGGCCCGTGGCCACCGCCCCCTTTCGCAGTACCACCCGGTGCGGCTCGTCGTCGGAGAGTCCGAGGAGGTAGGCGGAGTCGTTGACGGAGGTGCCCTGCCCGCAGAGGAAGAGGAAGGGGGAGAAGCCGGTGGGGCCGCCACCGGGCCCGCGCTGGAGGCAGCCACGAATGCTGCCTCCCTTGGCCATGGGGGCGAAGTCCGGGAGGTTGGCGAAGAGGCCAACAGCGCCCTGCGCCGCCGACAGCGAGTTGAACGCGAAGAGGAAGTTGCTGCCGCCCGGGGGACGGGCAATGCCCGCCGTCACGCCTCTGTCCACGGTGGCGATGTCCAGTCCGCCATTGAGGTAGGTCCAGTCTGCGAGTGCCATGGTGTCCTCACTGCGTGGTGGCTGCAGGCCACCCGGTGTTGAAGTCCTCGGTGGGCTGCGTGGTGCTGAAGAGGGCCACGCGCGCCGTCACGTCCTCCCAGCGCCAGGCGTAGGCCTCGTTGGTGTGCCAGCGCTGCTCGAAGTCCTCCCGCGGCGACTCGCTGAAGAGGCCCTCCACGGAAGCTGCGTCCCCCCAGTCTTTGAGGAAGGGCTCCTGGCCCCATGTCTCGACGGCCTGCCCCTCGAAGCGGTGCGGGACGAGCTGCGCGGGCGGCAGTTCGAAGAGGAAGGCGTCGTTGTCCCAACCTCGGGAGAAGGCCTCGAAGCCCTCGCGCTGGCCGAAGAAGGCGAGGGCCACAGGGACGTCGGAGAGGGCGGCGCGCCACACGTACCAGCGCTCGAAGTCCTCGCAGGACTCCTCCGGCACACCGAAGCCCGCCAGGGCTTCGAGGCGAGTCACCGCCGTCAGTGTCCAGTGGGCAGCCTCGCCGGGCTGGCCGCCCGCGTCCTCGAAGCTGGGGTTCAGGAGGGCCATGTCAGAGGAGCCCTCCGGTGTCCCCGTCCTGCAGGGTGACGCTTCCGAGTACCGGCAGCTCCCGCACCGTTAGCTTCACGTCCGCAGGCAGGCCGTTGAGCGTCAAGTCCATGCGCGAGTCGCCCAGCTTCCGGACGCCGGGCACGTCGCGGATGACGTTGAAGACGTCAGACCAGGCCACCTCGCCGGACGGGACGCCCTGGGCGTCCTTGCCGTTGAAGCCGAAGTCGATGCGCGGATTGGGCGTGCCGTCCGGCTCGCTGATGCGGAAGTAGGCGGCGAGCGCCTGGCGGACGCGCGCGGAGACGGCCTGGGCCGAAGCGCCCTGGCGCAGGAAGAGGCGCACGGAGACGTCCACGCGCCGGTACACCGGCTCCTGGACGCTCACCTGGAAGGTGAGGGTGCAGGGGTAGACTTCCGTCACCTGCCGCAGCACCTGGGCCTTGAGCGCGGGCGTGGGGACTCCGCCGCCCTGGGGCACCACGTAGAGGATGCCGGCGTTTTCCGGAATGGAGGCGTCCTCGTTGGACGTCAGCATGAGCGCGCGCGCCACAGCGGGGAGGCGGCGGGCATTGATTTCGAAGTCCTCGCGGGAGACGGTGCGCGTCAGGGCCCGGAGGCTCTCGGGGGCGAGCAGCTTCGCGGAGGCCACCGTCTGCCTATCCGCGCCGCCGGAGGCGGGGGAGGGGTTATGGACGGCCACCTGCACCGCGTGGCCGTGCACGTCCCGGAAGTTGCCCTCCACGACGACGAGGCGGCCCGCGTCCACGTTGCCGGCCGCGCCGCCGCCCGTCTTGTACACGACCGCCACGGTGCCAGCGGGCGGCAGGCCGTTGGTGCCGTTGCCAAAGCGGATGGTGGCCTTGTCCCCCTGGTCCACCGAGACGAGGAAGTGGGCGTCGACGGCGCGCGAGTTGAGGAACGTGTCGGCCTCGGTGAATGCGCCCTGGGCGGTGGACACGCGTGCGGAGCCGTCGAGGTAGGGGGCGAAGTCCAGGTGCACCTCGAAGTCAGTGAGGCCACGGGCGTCGAAGAGCTGGGTGTGCGTCTTCGAGTGCTCGGCCACGGCGAGGACGCGCGGCGGGTTGGCGCCGGCTGGAATGGTGACGGGCAAGAGGAGCTGGAAGCGGACGGCCTCCGTCACCTCCTGGGTGCGGACGACGGTTCCAGCGGGGAAGGTGACGGTGGCTGTGGGAGGTTGGGCCAGGCGCAGCTCCACTTCAGCCGTGGCCGCCTGGGCGCCGTGAAGCCGGTAGCCCAGCATGCGCGCCAGGGCGATGACGTTGCGGCGCTGGGTGGCCGAAACGAGGCGCGACTCGCGGGCGAGGTTGTCCTGGTAGAAGCCGAGGACGTCACCGACGAAGGCGTACATCTCCAGCAGCAGGTTGCCGAAGCTGGCGACTTCGAAGTCGCTCCAGTCGGCGAAGACGCTCTTCACCAGCGCTAGGAGGCGTGCGCGCAGGGCGTCGAAGTCGCGGTGGGTGTAGTCAGTGGACGCGGGAAGAAGTGGCACGTCGGCGAAGGCCTCCATCGGGAGGCAAAGGCCTTGGGGCCACCTTTTCAGGGGACATCGGGGACATCGATTCGAGTCGGGATCCGCCTCGTCTTAGGTTGCGACCGAGATTAGGTCGCCTCAACATGTCGTCGCGCGATGAGGACGAGAGGTCGGGGGCCGCCAAATCCACGAAGTTCGGCGCGGTCGCCCACGATTAAGTCGGGCAGGCGAGGAAGTTCATGCTGGCACGGACCAAGTGACGGATGGGGCCCGTATCACCAGGGACTGCCGCAGGGCTGCACGCGCTGTTTCTCTTCACGACCGCTGCGGTCGACTTGTTACCTCGTTTGGGCTTCGGGCGTTTCGACCGTGCCAGCTTGCCGTTGGTACGCCATGCCTCGGAGGCGTTTCGTGGTCCGTGCCGGCGACTGTCGTGGTGATGCTGCGGTTGGTGCTCCCGACGGGTTGTAACCTCTCGACTATTCAGGGAGGCAGGCGCCTTGCGTGTCCGGCAACGAGATGTCGGCCTCCTGCGGTGCAGTGGGTCCAGGGTTTCGAGTCCAGGTCTGTCCTGGGGGACAGAGGCCATTTGTTCGGTTTGGCTGTCGGAACCGGGCGGCAAGGAGGCGGCCCGCCAGGGTGGGTCAGGCGGGAGGTCACTGGGCCGTCCGGATTTTCCGTGCGAACATCCGGGCCGCCGGTCTGGCTGTAAGGGAAGGGACCTATGCAGGTATTCCAAAGCGAAATTCGGCCGACGCAAGTCAACGCACTGATCTCGAAGGTGCGGAAGCGCAACTACGAGAAGTACCTCATGCGGGTGGTTCTCGAGAAGGTTCGGGGCTTTGAGAACCAAGTGGTCAACTTCGACTTCCCGGTGACGGCCCTGATTGGGCCGAACGGAGGAGGAAAGACCACGATCCTGGGAGCTGCGGGGTGTGCCTACAAGATCATCAAGCCGCAGATGTACTTCGCGAAGAGCGGGACCATCGATGACAGCATGCAGGACTGGCGGATTGAGTACGAGCTGATCGACCGGGACATCAATCAGAAGGAGCCCGTTCGCCGGTCATCCAGCTTCCGCAGCTACAAGTGGAAGAGGGAGTCGGTTGCGACTCGCGACGTCGTTGCCTTCGGCATTTCGCGCACTGTTCCTGCGAACGAACGGCGTGAGATGCGGCAGTACGCCTCCACGAAGTTTGAGGTCGGCGAGAAGCGCGTCGAGCAGATCGAGAAGAGTGCGCTTGATGCGATCCGGCGCATTCTTGGCAAAGAGGTCTCTGGCTATACCCGAATTCGGGTTGATGAGCGCGGTCGGGTTTCGATGCTGGCTGGGACGACAGGAAGGGGGGCTCGCTACTCGGAGTTCCACTTCGGTGCTGGTGAGTCGAGCATCATCCGGATGGTGATGGCGACAGAGGCTACTAAGGATGGTGCGCTCATCCTTATCGAGGAGATCGAGAACGGCCTTCATCCAGTGGCAACCGTTCGGATGGTTGAGTACCTCATCGATGTCGCCGAGCGAAAGAAGGTCCAAGCAATCTTCACCACTCATTCCAACGACGCGCTTAAACCGCTGCCTTCCGATGCGATTTGGGCCTCACTGGATGGAAAGGTGTTCCAAGGCAAGCTCGACATCCATGCGCTTCGGACCATCACCGGACAGATCGAGGCCAAGCTAGCAATCTTCACGGAGGATACGTTCGCGTCGGACTGGGTGATGGCGATGCTGCGGTCGCAGAAGGACATCGCCGTTGACCACGTCGAAGTCCACTCGATGGCGGGTGATGGAACCGCCGTGAAGATCAACGAGAACCACAACAAGAACCCGGCCATTTCGTTCTCCTCGGTCTGCTTCATCGACGGGGACTCACAACAGAAGACCTCGGACGAGGGCCGGGTCTATCGGCTTCCTGGCGAGTGCCCAGAGGAATACGTCTACGATCAGGTTATGGCGGTACTTGAGAACAAAGCCGGGATCTTGGCCGTGGCGCTGCACATGGACTACGAAGACCAGCAGTGGGTTTCCGATGTTGTTAGATCGGTACGGCACACCAACATGGACCCGCACCTTCTCTTCTCTCAGGTCGGACGACAGCTCCGCCTGCTCGCTGCGGAAACGGTTCGGAGGGCTTTCCTTTCGGTTTGGGCGTCGTCGTACCCGGAGGAGGTAAAGAGCCTTCTTGCGCCGCTGAGGGATGTCTTGCCGGCTGAGCGAAAGTGAGTGTGGCCGTGGCTCGTCTCCCAGCGGTTCAAGAAACTGGAGCAGCTCTGCTCCGCGCTCCCGAAGCTGCGCGGGGACATTCACGACAAGCGGCAAATCGCCCTCGTGCCTGAAGACCATGAGTCGTGTTTGACGAGCCGGTAGTAGGACTTCAGTAAGAGCTTTCGGAGCGTTGTGTCCGACCGGCTGTTGCTCGCAACTCAAGGTCCCCGTTGGAGGGGAACGTCGAAGTCCGCCGTCGTGTCACCCACGCGCACGCGCACACGAAGCGTCAGCGTGGCTGCGTCCTGCTCGACGCGGACCTGCACGAGCTGGACGCCAGGCAGCCAGCGCGCGAGAGCGTCACGGACGTACACGCGCGCCAGCTCCGCCAGCACGGTGTCGTTGCGCTGGTGGCGCAGCCGCGAGAGTCCGGCCCCGAAGCTGGTGCGCCAGGGCATCTCGCCGGTGGAGTGGGGCGTCGCTCCCTCCGTGAGCAGCACCTGCCGCACCTTCGAGGCGAGCAGCTCGGCCCCGCTGCCCACGGCGAAGTCCCGCTTCCTGTCTCTGCGGAAGGGGACGAGGAGATTCTGGCGGGCTCGACTCATGACGTCCTCCTCACGGAACGGGGATGGCTGCGCGCACCTGCTGCAGCGTGCGGACGATGGCATCGAGGGGGGCAATGGCTTCTTCCAGCGCGCTGCCCTCGAGGCTGGAGAAGTCCGGCACCTGGGGGCCGCCCACCAGGCCGAGGAGGACGTTGAGGAGGGCCATGAGATGGGAGAGGGCGGCCAAGGCCTTGCCGACGTTGACGGCCTCCTGGGCGACATTGGCCTCCGCGCAGCCGGCCACCCTCAGTAGGCCCGCGTCCCCGAGTTGGACGGCGCGCATCCGGGCCTGCCCGACGCTCGACAGGCGCAACTGCAGGTGGAGGAGCTGGCCACGGGCATGGCCCAGCTCGCCCAGGACGATGTCGATGACGCCCACCACGGTGTACGGCACCGAGAGCTGGGGGACGAGGCGGAGCAGCTTGGACACCTTCTCGGCCAGCTTCGGCAGGGCCGCGGCGATGGCTGTCGGGTCCGGCGGAGGCCCCAGCGCGTCAGGTATCGCCTTCACGACTTCGACGAGGGCCAGCACCGCGCCGATGATGTCGAAGAGGGGCGTGAGCGGCGCGAGGGCTGGCTGGACAGCCTGCAGGAGCTGGTGGTGCTGCAAGGTGGCGCCGCCAGGCAGGGTGAGGGTAGGCGCCTCGGGAAGCGGGGGGATGTGGATGCAGATAGGCAGCGCCATGGGCTTCCTCAAATCGGCTCGGCGATGGGACGCACCACCCGCCCGGCGATGGTGACCTGGGCCGCCTCCAGGGAGATGGCGCCCACCGCCCGCAGGGTGAGGGCGGTGGTGGCCTCCAGGGTGACGGTGTTCTCCTCCGCGTCGAAGGTGAGGCAGTCGCCTGTCTTCCGGTTGGTGAGCTTCATCTTGCGGTGGCCTGCGGACTCGTCCATCTCGATGCGGAAGGTGGGCGTGGCGAGGACGCGGTTGTCGGGCGGAGACACCTGGGCTTCTTCGGGAACCTCGCTCTGACCGCCCGGCTTCCCCCAGTGCGCGCTGAGGTAGTAGGGGGCGTCGACGTCGCCCTGGTTGAAGAAGACAGCCACCTCGGCGCCCACGTGCGGCACCGCGAAGAACCCCGTGTCCTTGGCGCCACCCCCGGAGGTGCCCAGGGGCCAGGCCCAGGCGGACTCGGGCTCAAGGACGCCAGGAATGCACAAGCGGACGCGGCCGAGCTGATCGCCGTCGTCGCGGCTGGTGACGTAGCCCACGTACATGCCGAGGAGGCGCGTGTCGTGGGTGAGGATGTCGTCGTCGAAGGTGCTCATGGTGGGCTCGCTACCTGGGGAGACTCATTCCTGCTTCGGGGTCCTCGACACCGATGGGCTGTCCGTCACGGCGGTACTCGATGTACCGGGTGCCGGTGTCCCGCTCGAATGCCTCGACTTCCTTCAGTGCCCCAGTCGTCTCGGGTGCGCTGGTGTTGGGCTGTCCGCCCTGGGGCTGGCCCTGCTTCTCGGCGCTGGCTTGCTGACGCTGCCCCGTGCCGTCACGCGACAGCTTCAAGTCGGTGGTGTAGCCGGAGGAGGAAAGGACGTGCTTCGCCTCGGTGACGTAGTACTTCCCGGACAGGAAGCTGGAGATGCCGCGCACCTCCACGACGGACTTCGCGCGCAAGCTGGGGTTCCCCACCACCTGAAGGGACAGCTTCACCGTGCCGGCTTCCGCGCGTCGGAAGCGGGCATCGGACTCGCGCTGGGCTTGGGCGGGTGTCGATGCCGAGGTGGGCTGGACGCTGGTGGTGCTGTTGCGGAGCTGCAGCGACGTGGTGCCCGTGCGCTTGTCCACCACCTCGAGGAAGTCCGCGAGGGTGGTGCGCTCCACGGTGCCACTGCTCGCCTGGGCTTCGAGGTTTCTCTTGGCCATGGCGTCCCGGCCGCGCACGTCCACCTTGCCCACTCGGCGGCCCAGCTCCGACTCGACGTTGACCGAGAGGACGTCGCCCCGGCCTGAGTCGGCGTACCACCACAGCACATGGGTGGGCGCTGCGGCCTGGTTGCGCGGGCCGAAGGTGAGGCCCCTGTCGTCGACGTGGAACTGGAACTCCTCCCGCGCGGCCAGGCGCCGGAGGAACCTCGCGTCCGTCTCCCCGGCCTGGTGGATGGTGTCGAAGGACTCTCCGGTGTCTTCGACGTGGACGGAGTCCTCCTCGTAGCCGTGCTCGGCGGCCACCTCGCGCACTACCTGGGCGCGCGTCTTGCCCGCCCAGGTGCGCGTCTTCGCTTCGCGGTGCATGAGGGCGCTGAGGGCCTGGCCCTCGACGGTGAGCACCTGGAAGCCCTTCAGCTTCTTCACCACCACTCGCCGCGGAGGAGCCATGAGCCCCGGGTAGCCCCAGGACACCTCCAGCACCGTGCCGCCCACCAGCTCCGCCCTGTCGAAGAGGGCCAGGTCGAAGTTGTCCAACTGGAGGGACAGCTTGTCGGCCTTCGTCGCGCTGTCCTCGAAGGTGAGGCCGAGGACGCGGCCCTCAAGGGAGAGGGGCTCGCCGCTGGGGGCCCTCTCGTGTGCCAGCAGCGTGAGGCGCACGCCAGGCGCAGTCCTGTCGAGGGGCCGCGTCATTCGCTGACCCTCCGCCGCTGCTCGCTGAGGATGACGTCGGTGAGGACGCGCAGCGAGGGGATGTAGACGCGCCGCCCAGCCTCCAGCTCCAGCGTCGCGTCGATGATGGGCTCCGGCTGGAAGTCCGCGATGGCCCACCAGAAGCCGCAAGCACGCGAGAGGGGCGCGAAGTAGCGCCCGGCAAGCCCCCAGAGGGAGTCGCCCTCGGCGACGAGGTGGACGCGCGTGTCCGCGTGCGGCTGGAAGCCGTAAGGGACTCTCTCGCTGAGGAAGAGGTGGCCAGCCTCGTCCCGGAGGCCGAGGGAGAAGGAGTAGCGACTGCCGGCGTGAGGGGCCACTACGGCACCTCCTGGCGGAGCTGCTCGGAGGTGACGCGCGTGTCCAACACCTCCTCGAAGGTGACGGTGGCGGTGTAGACGAGCACGCGGCCATCGACGGCGAGCTGGCGGTACTGGAACTCCACGCTGGCGACGACGCACTCCACGGTGAGGACGCCGGGCCAGAGGACGAGGACGCGCGGGGGGGCCGTCGCCAGCACGCCCTCGGTACCGGCCGGGGGCACAGTGAGGGCGCGGACGAAGGCGCGGAACGCCATGATGTTGGACGTGTCGGCCTGCTGGGCGGCGAAGAAGGCGTCCAGGTAGAACTCGACGCCCGAGAGCTGCCGGTTGGAGGTGCCCTGAAACTGGAGCACCTGGTGGGAGAGGCCCGGCACCGCCAGGCGGTTCCAATTCACCTGGCACTTCTCGGTGAGCTGCGTGGGGTTGAAGAGGCACTGCATGGCCTCTCCGGTGAGGACATTCACCAGCACGCAGCGAGGAGGACGGGCGAGGCCAGCAGCGAAGGACACGTGGGGCCTGCCTTTCAGTAAGACGCCATGGGGGAGAAGCTGCGGGAGGCGGCGTCTCGCTCGGCGCGCGCCGTGGCCTGGGCAAGCACCTCTCCGTCCACCTGGACACTCACGAGGACGGGCGCGGCGGGAGGCGCGTCGGGCTGCGAAGAGAGCACCTCGGGTTGGGGCAGCGAGGCCTGGAGGGCTGCCACGGCCGGCATGGACGAGGACTCCAGGGGCCACTCCGCCGGCAAGGTGGAGGCCGTGGAGGCGACGGGCGCCGGGGCCGAGCTGGGGGAGTCCTCGAGGCCGAAGGCGACGGACAAGTCCCGGTGGAGGCCCAGCCGAGCCGTGCGCAGGGCCTGCTGGAGGCCGGTGTCCTTGCCGAAGAGGCTCGCCACCGCGTCCGCGACGCCGAGGATGGCGCCCACCAACTCCAGGAGGACGCCGGAGATGGCGTCCACCACCCCGAAGACGATGAGCTTCAGGCCCGTCCACGCCTCGGCCCAGTCGCGGGTGAGGATGCCACTCAGCATCAACACCACACCCCAGAAGACGTCGACGATGCCAGAGAAGGCGGCCAGGGCCGCGTTGAGGATGCCCCCCACCACCGACACCACGAGGGAGATGGCGGACACCAACACGCCCACGACGGTGGTGATGTTGCCGATGGCAAACCCAATGGCTTCCCCCATGAGCGTCCACCCACTGGTGCCCTGCTGCACAGCGGAGGTGGTGCCAAAAAGGCCCGAGAGCGCCCCACCGAGGACGCGGCCCAGGTGCGCCAGGCTGCCCAGGAGGACGTCGACGCCGGCCTTCATGTAGTGCCATTGCCCGGCCAAGCCCTCCGCCACCTCGGCACCGGCCGTCATGCCCATGACGACGAAGTCGAAGACGCGGGCGAGGACGCGCCCCACCGTGGCCCCCGCCTCGCCGAAGGCCGCGAACTTCGAGGCTGCGGTGGCCGCGTCGTCTCTCTCGGAGAGGAAGCCCAGCGCCTCGCCCACCCGCCGCAACGTCGTCTGGAAGGTTTCGAGGGTAGGGCGCGCGGCTTCGAGTCCGGAGGAGAAGCCGTCGGCGAGGCCCGAGAAGAAGCTGTGGAGGCGATGGCCCCACAGGTAGAGGTTGATGAGGAAGTCCTTCAGGCCGGCGTTTTCAGCGCGGCCCAACTCCTCGCGCACTGCCCCCGAGAAGCCGCCGTCCTCGAAGAGCTGGACGAGGCCGCGGAAGGCGAGCGTCACCTGCTCCTGCACACGCCGCGCGAAGTCGCCCAGGCCCCCGAGGTTGTTGCGGACCGCGTAGGCGAGGCCAGCCACCGCGACGCCGAGGAGAACGACAGCGCCCACGGCCGGAAGCACCGTGGCGAGCAACCCGCCCACGGTGAGGCCCAGCACCTTGAGGCCCACCACCAGCAGCGCCAGGCCCACCTGGCCGGAGACGACGGCGCCGACGAGGGCGATGACGCCCCCGGCAGCCAGCGTGAAGGCCGCGAGGGCACGCTTCACGGGGCTGGGCAATGCCTCGAAGACGCCCAGCACCTGCTTCACAGCGTCGGCGACGAGGGCGACGAGAGGCTTCAACACCTCGTCGAACGGCTCCCCCAGGACGATGGCCAGCGCCTTCATGCGTCCGGCCAGCAGCTTCGTCTGCCCCTCGTAGGTGTCGAGCATCTGCTTACGGAACTTCTCGGCCGTGCCCCCTGCATTCGTGAACTCGTCGCGCAGGTACTCGAGGGCCGCGCCGCCGCGGACGACTTCGCCGGTTTGTTTGCGCACGCCGTCGGTGAGCTGCTTGAGGATGGCATTCACGCCGCCCAACGCCTCGCGGCCGAACGTCTTCAAGAGAAAGGCGCTGCGCTGGGCCGCCGTCATCTGCTCGAGAGCAGGGGACAGCTTGTCGAGGATGCCGAGGAAGCTGAGGAAGTTGCCGCCCGCGTCCGTGACGGCGACACCGACGCCTCGCAACTGCTGCTGCACCTCCGGGTCCGCCATGCGCTCCATGGCGACGGCCACGGCGGTAGACGCGCGCTCCACGCCCGGGACGACGTTCTTCACGAGCCCCAAGGCGATGAGCGTCTCGGGCAGCTCCTGGTTGAGGGCCTGTGCGCCTCGGGCCGCAGTGCCCAGGGCCAGGGGCAACTCGTTCGCGGAGAGGGCGAAGACGTTGACGGCCTGGAGCATCTGGTCGACGGAGAGGGAGGCCTTGTCAGTGGAGAGGCCGAAGGCCTTCATCGCCTGGGACGCGAGGCCCGCTGCACCCTGGGGCGTCAGCTCCCCCAACGAGCCACCGGCCAGGTCCAACACGGGCTCCAAGAGCTCCATGGCCTCGGCGGCGGTGAAGCCGGCCTGGGTGAGTTCTCGCAGGCCCAGCACGGACTCCGTGGGAGTGAACTGCGTGGCGAGGCTTGCTTCGAGGGCGGCGTCACGTAGCTGCCGCAGCTCTTCGGCCGAAGCTCCGGAGACGGCGGCAACCCCCGCCACGGCCTGCCCGAACTCACCTGCGGCGTTGGCCAGGGAGAACGAGGCGCCGATGGTGACAGCGCCGGCCGTGAAGAGGGCCATGGCGACGCCGAGGCGTTGGAAGGCGCCTTCAATCCGCGTGGTGCCCAACCCCACGCGCCTGTCCAGGCTCATGAAGTTGCGCTCCACCCCCTGAAAGGTGCCGGAGGCCAAGTCCCGTGCGGTGAAGACGAAGCCCATGCCGACGTTGTTGAGCACGCGCTACCTCCGCTTCGCGGACTTCTCCAAGGCCTTCGCCTCGCGACTGCGTTGCTGGCCGATGCGCTCGAGGAGCCAGTCCCTGTCCGAGGTGGGCAACTCCAGGGCGTCACCGAGGGGAGCTGCGAGGCCGCTGCCTCCGTGCTGGTGCCAACACAGGTTGAAGAGGCCCTCGCGCCACGTCTCCAGCGTCACGCCGGGGAAGAGGTGGAGCGCTCCCGGCGCCTCGCTGTCCGGGCCTGCCCCGGAAGGAAGAAGCCCCGGTCGAAAGGGAGCTCCACCTCCTGGCGCATGAGGCACTCGGGGCACTCGACTTCGAGCGTCGTGTCCACGCCGCAGTCGACGGCGTCAAACTCGTCAACGAGGAAGTCCGCGTCGCGCAGGCTCAAGTCTTCGAGGAAGCGGCGCTTCTCGCGCGCGTCCACGCCGTCGACGTCCAACACCCGGTAGGCGAGGACGGAAGACAGCAGCTTCTCCGGCGCCGCGCGCTGGAGCTGCGGCAGGCGCCGCTCGTCCTCCCCTGTCAGCAGCTTGAAGCGCACGCGCTTGCCAGCGTCGGGCAGCGTCGTCTCGAAGCGGTTGCCGGCCATGAAGGCCGCGCGGCTGGCGTCCGAGAGGACTCGCACCGGCAACTGCGTCAAGTCCAGCTCCCAGTCGATGCGGGCCCGGCAGGCCGCGTTCTGACAGGGGACGGCGAAGACGTACTCGGGGCCGTAGGTGTGGACGCGCACCTGGAGCAGGGCGAAGAAGCGGTCCCCCTGCAGCACCTGGCCCCAATCCACCTTCCCGTCGGCGAAGGCGTAGGGGCCTGCCTCCAGCAACTCTTCCCAGCACGCTGAGAGCAGCTCATCCACCTGGCCGCCGCTCTTCGCCAGCTTCCTGTCCGCGAGAATCCGCTCCTCGCGCACCTTCATGCCGCGGATGCGGCCCGTCAGCCCCGAGGGGCACGAAATGGTGTCCGCCATGTCCTTCCTCCGGAAAGGACAAAGGCCTCGGACGACAAATCGGGGACATCGACAGACGCGGCACCCAGTCGAGGCAGGGGACACTGGGGGACGAGCGAGGACTTTTGTGAACGCTGCGCCGAAGCCACGCTCGTGACGAAGTTCGCCAGCTCATGGGCTGAGCGGGCGCCTCTGTGCAACGTCAGGCGCCCGCCAGGGTGCAGCACTCATGGAGAGTACGTGACTGGCTGGGTCCTACTTGGCCAGCTCGAAGAAATCGTAGGTGAGGGTGACACTTTCGATGACATTTTCATCGGACTCGTTGTCCCACTCGCCCGCGACGAACTTCACCGGCCAGGCCCGGGAGAGGCTCCACCGACGCAGCGTGGTGCCGTCCCTGTCTTGCTGGACGATGTCGAGGTTGCGCTTGTAGAGGCTGTCCGGCAGGCCCAGGCCGCTGGTGGTGTGGACGACGTCCTGGAACCAATCGAAGAGTTCGTGGTCCTGCGTGGCGCCTCTCTCCAGGGTGACGTCGGAGAAGGTGAGGCGCCCCGGGGACTTGTTGGGGATGAGGCTGCCGCCCTCGAAGTATTGGACGTTGGCGACCTCGACGGACAACTCGCTGCACTTCTGGAAACCGGAGTGCCCGAGGCCGTCAGCCTCACAGAGAAACTTGAAACGCTTATGGAAGCTGCGCGGCTGTCCGATGATGGCCATGGCCAGTCTCCTTAGAGGCCCGCCGAGGCCAGCTCGGCTTCGAGGGCGCGGGTGTCCTGGGCGATGCGCAGGACGATGAACTCGGCCGGCTTGGTGGTGGCGAGCCCGATGCGCGCCACCAGTTTGCCGGCGAAGACCACGGACGGCGGATTGAGCGCGTCCGAGACGTCGACGAAGAAGGCCTTGGCGGGCTCCTGACTGCGGAAGGCCCCGTTCTTCATCTGCACGAGCAGGAAGGCGGCAATGGAGCGCCGCACCTGCGCGCGCAGCCCCTCGGTGTTGTTGCGGTGCCTCGCGAACTGCAAACCGGACTTGAGGCTCTTCTCGATGAAGGACACCCCGCGCCGCTCGGCGACGTAGGGGAAGTTCCCGCTGGCCTTCAGCGTGCGGCTGCCGTCGATGAAGCGCGGCAGGCCGGGCCCGGTGGTGAGCGGATTGATGCGGCGGGGGTAGACGATGTCCCGCTTCTTCTCTTCCAACGTCTCCTTGGACTCGAAGCCGAGGACGCCGAACATGCGCCCGGCCTCGATGCCCGCGGGCGCGTCGTACACCCCGCCGGGGCGCGCGCCGTCATTGCGCGCGAAGACGCCGGCGATGATGCCGGAGGGCGGGACGACGAGTTGCTCCTCGTTGCCGAAGACGCCGCGGGCGGGGTTGAGCACCTTCACGCGGGGCCAGTAGATGGCCGCGTGCTCAGAGAGTCCTTCGAGGGCGGCTTCCTGCGAGACGTAGGAGACGATGTCCGTGGCGCTGTAGCCCGAGGGCGAGTCGAGGACGGCGAAGACGAGGCCGTCGCGCGCCACCTCACAGTAGCGCACCATGGCGTTGTGGACGGCGGGCGTGGCGCGCCCGGGCACCAGCAGGAGGGACAGGTCCTGCACCTCGTCGAGCGCGTAGAGGCCCGTCCTACCCGCCTCGGAGCCGATGAAGTCGGTGTCGTCCAGTCCGACGAGGCCGTCCGCGCCGCCTGAGAGGGCCACCGTCTGCACGTCCGGAAGCGCGTCCGGCTGCACCATGAAAGCCTGGACGTAGGTGGAGCCGGTGCGCCTGTCATTGAGGATGCGCTCGACGTAGCGCGCGTCGCCCTCGACGGTGGAGAGGTTGGGGAAGGACTCGCGGTAGGCGCCGTCCTCGAGGACGAGGACGTCGAAGGTGTCGGGGGAGCCGTTGGTGGAGGGACGCACCTCCACCTCGAGGCGGTTGGCGTAGGCACCCGCGTCCTTGGCCTCCAGGTGGAGGACGTCGGTGGCGCCGGAGGCGTCGCCCGTGTGCGGCATCGCGTCCAGGCCGAGGCCGGAGCGCGCGTCGCCCTGCACCTGCAAGGAGGCGCCAGGCCCCGTGGACTGGGTGAGCAACTGCAAGGCCCCCAGGGAGGACGGCGCCACGCGGACACCCGCCACAGCAGCCTCCACGAGGGCTCGCACCTCGGCCAGCTCGACGGCGCGCAGACTCTGGACGTTGCCGCTCCCCACCTGCGGGCCGCCAGGGAAACCGAAGAGGGCGCCCGCCACCTCGTCGCCCACCTCTAGACGGCTGGAGGCGCCCTGGGTGTCGCTGGCGATGCTCAGCACACCGTCCTCCACGGTGGCGCGGCCCCCAACGAGTCCGGCGTTGAGGACGGCAGCGACCTCCTGAGCGGACGCCTGGGCCAAGTCGCCGAAGTCCCCCTCGTTGAAGGGGATGAAGACGTCCCGCCCGTCGTCCACACGCACACGAAGAGACTGTCCGGCGGTGAGGGCGTAGGGCCCCGGGCGGCCAGCGGAGACAGAGGCCGCGACGCCGGAGAAGACGACGTCCACCGCCTCGGTGCCGTTGGCGGACACTTCCAGGCGCTGGCCGTCCCGCAGCGTGAAGGGAGGACGCAGGGTTCCGCGCACGACAGCGGGCGTCGGTCCACCACCCGTTGTGAGGGCCGCCGCCGCGCGCGTGGCCGTGTGCGACGCGGAGTCAGAGGCGTCCTCGTAGTGGGCGGTGCGCACCACCCAGAGGTGGCTGCCGCCATTCTCGAAGAATCCCATGGCGGCGAGGGCGAGGTCCGAGTCCGGCGTGAAGCCGCCGAAGGTGGCCTGGTACTCCTCGAAGGAGGTGCACAGCACCGCCTGGCCGATGGGGCCGCGCTCCGCCAGGCCGACGGCGCCGGCCACGGAGGTGGGCGCGGAGGGAATGCCACGGACGCGAGGCTCCTCCTCCTCAACCACGATTTTCGACGACAGCAGCTCACGACTCACGAGGCACCTCGCTTCTTGCGGGACGCGCGCGCCGACACCTCCGGCGCGGCAGAGGGTGGCGACGACGGCGGGGCCGTGGGGGCTTGCCGCTTCAGGGCGACTTCTCCGCGGCGAATGGCAGCAGCCACCGCGGGCACGCAGAGAGCGGCCTCGGGCACGTCCTCCAGCGACACACCCGTGGCCAGGGTGAGGGAGGAGGGCAGGCGTCGGCCGCCACGGCCTGGCTGCACGCCGCAGGCGCACTCGCCGCGCGCGACGCAGTACGACTCATGGGGCAGGAGGAAGGTGACGAGCCTGCCCAGGGTATTGGTGAGGGTGACACTCATGAGGTGCCTCCAGAGAGAGAGTCCGTTTCGAGGTGCGTCCCGGCGACGGCCTTGCCGAGGTCGAGGGGCAGGCCCGAGTCCACGTCGAAGCCGCGCACCACCAAGCCCCAGGTGAAGGCGCGCACGTCGTCGCGGCTGCCGAGCTGCGTGCGCACCTCGCCGTCCGCGTCCATCTCCCAGCGGACGGTGCCGCGCGAGGCGTCCTCGGCGTCCCTCGGCATGGCCAGCCAGCGGTTACGGTTGAGGAAGGTGGCCACGGCGGCCATGAGGTTGAAGAGTTCGGCGGTGCGCTCGGAGGCCACCGTGAGGGTGAAGGCCAGGTCCACCGTGTACGCGGGGCGCCTGCGCACCAGCTCCGCGCCGGAGGGGCCCTGCACGACGTCCTCGTGCAAGACGTTGGTGGAGTAGCGACGACTCTCGCGCAACGTGGGGCCTGACAGCACCACGGAGGGCAGCGCGGCCATGGCGATGACGTTGAGGCCGTCCGCCACCGTGTCGTCGTAGTCGACGGAGACGCTGGCGCTGACGTTGGCCACCACCTGCCGTTTCAACTCCTGCAGCAAGGTGCGCACGAGGCGGGTGAGGTCCGCTTCCTTCGCGACGCGCGGGCGCAGGTAGCGGTACGCTCCCGGCAGGACAGCGGCCTCTCCTGGAATGGGGCGTCCGTCCGCAGAGAGGTTGAGCAGCTCCACGTCGACGGTGCCCGCCTCATGGGGCGGCGTCCTCACGTCGACATGCGAGGCGCCCGACTGCTGGCGCATGGAGATCACCTCCGCGCGCAGTCCGCCCAGGCGCACGGCCACCCGCGCGGCGAAGCCCACCCCGGCGAGGCGTAGGATGTCGCCGCCGCTGGTGGGCCCCGAGGAGGGCGTCACGGAGGCGAGGGAGGGGACGGCCATTACCCGGGCCCTCCGAGGCCCAGCTCTTTCGCGACGCGCGCGAGGAAGCGGCGGCTGGCGCCCTGGCGAAACCGTGCGAAGGCTGGCCGCAGGAAGGGGCGCGCTGGCGTCTGAGTCACAATGACGCCGCGCCCCCTGCCGCTGTTACGCGACTCGCCAGCCAGGCCGGCCTGGCGCAGCAGCGCGAAGAGGAAGCGCCGCATCTTCGGCGTCATGGGGATGACGACGGGTGGGCCTCCGTACTCCTGGAGCTGCGCCACGTCGACGAGGGACTCGCCGTCCGGGCTCTTCGCGGTGCGCGACACGCCGATGAAGGCCTCGTCGCCCTCCACGACGACGGAGATGGAGTTGCGTAGCGCGCCCGAGACGAGGAGGGCCTTCGTCCCGTTGAATCCGGCGAGCTGGCGCGCCGCGAGCGTGAGGGGCGAAGGCGGGCGGAGCGGCTCTCCACCCGGTGCCTGCTGGGTGAGGCCCTGCACCACCTCCTTGCGCAGGGCGTGCGCCTCCTGGCGCAGCGCCGTCTGGAGCGCACCCTCAAGGCGTGACGAGCCCGCCGCCAGCAGTTGGCGGGCCCGTGCCCAGTCTCCGGTGCGCGAGACGGCCATGGGGGCCTCAGCCCTTCTTCGCCCGCAGGTGGGGGACGTGCGAGTTGAGCCACTCGAGGGCTACGTGCGTGGCCTCACTCACCACCGCGCCGTGGCGAACGGACACAGAGGTGAGGGCCAGGGTGTGGGCGGCGACTTCCACGTCCTCCGGCCGGCAGCCGTAGTGCTTGAGGCCCTCGGCGATGGGGCGCACGGCGGGGAGGGTGCCGTAGCGCCAGTAGTGCAGCTCCAGGTTGCAGGTGTAGGCCTCGGCCTCATAGCGGGCGCGGGCGGCGGAGCTGGTGAGGTAGGCCAACTCGTAGCTGGGGCCCTCCTCGTCGTGCTGGACGACGTGCTGGTGCTCGTGGACGCACACCACTACCTGGGCCCACAAATCCCAACCGGACTTCGGCGTGCCCACCTCGAAGGGCAAATACAGGGTGCGGCCAACGGTGGTGGCATAGCGCTCGAGGAAGCGCTCCCTGTCGAGAATGCCCATCCGTCGAAGCACCTCGGCCGCCAGCTGCATTTCGAGCGAGTCCGACTTGCTCGCCGTCTTCGTGCGCAGGCGCGACTGCATGTGCTGGTAGAAGGCCCACACCTCCGCGGGCTGGAAGTCGCGCTGGAAGAGGGGGCCCACGCCAGGCAGGGACTGGAGGTAGCCCTTCACAGGACACCGCCTTCCACGGCGCCCGCGTCCACGGTGGTGGGCAGGCAGGTGTGGCCGGCGATGCCTTCCTCGTCGACGTAGGTGCAGGTGAAGGCCGTGCTGCTGTGCTCGCTGACGGCGTTGCAGTCGGCCAGCACCTGCCAGTTGCCATCGCCGTTGCAGATTTGCGCGACGTTGCCAGCGCACCGTGTGGATACCGGCGCACACCCGTCCGGCGCGCGGCAGCGGGTGAGGAGAGCGGTGGCGAGAAGTGGGGCGAGTAGCAGTGCTTTCATGCGAGTCCTCGGGCTTGGGGCCTGTCGTTGAAGGTGACGAGAAGGAGGTTGCGGCGAGGCCTCCGGCGGTGGAGTCCGAAGCCCGTGGGACGTGCCTCGGTGACGTAGAGCCCGGGCGGCGTCCTCAC
Organism: Myxococcus sp. AB056; assembly: GCF_006547365.1. Classification (NCBI taxonomy): domain Bacteria; kingdom Pseudomonadati; phylum Myxococcota; class Myxococcia; order Myxococcales; family Myxococcaceae; genus Myxococcus; species Myxococcus sp. AB056. The sequence continues at coordinate 30,521 of NZ_VHLB01000077.1, forward strand.
GGCCTGCACGAGGGCGCCCGCGACGTCGTAGAGGGCGCCCAACCTGTCGCTGGGGCGGATGAGGGCGTCGCCAGTGGCCGCGTCGACGAGGCCGAGGCGCTCCAAGTCTCGGAAGTGGAAGACGAGCTCGAAGCTCGTCCGGGGGCTGTTGCCGGAAGGTGCCATTCGCAATGAAGCAAAGGCATCCGGCTCCACCTGGCAGGGGACACGCACGGGTGGAAATTCGCGGCGGAAGGCTTCGGCCACGCCGTCGTCGTCCGCGTCCACCAGCACCGGCTCGCGGAAGTCCGCGTCGTACCCGCTGGCATGGGGGCCTGGGCCGGGGCCAGCCATGGCGGCGGTGTCCAAGCGGTACAGCTCCGCCAAGAAGGGGTAGATGAGCCGGCCTCGCACTACGCGGCTCCGGGCAGCGAGGGCTTCACGTAGGCCGAGAGAAAAAGGTCCACTTCGGGCTCTCCGGTGAGAGGCCGCACGGAGGGGCGGACACTGTCGAGGCGGTAGCTCTGCTCTCGCGTGCGCTCCTCCACCACCCGCCAGCGCGTGCGCTCCTCCAACGAGTCTTCATCCGCCAAGGGCGAGAGGCTGCGCAGGACGAGAAGCATGCAGGCGCGGCGAATGGCGGGCGGCGTGCGCCCCTCCGGCGTCCCGTCCGCCTCGGTGTAGCCCCAGCGCGCGCCTACGGTGACGCTGCCCTCACCACGCGGGAAGACACGGCCATGGCGGAAGGTGAGGCGTGGCCCATCGAAGCCCGGGCCCACCGGGGCACCCACCACCACCAGGTGCTCCCTGGAGAAGGACACGTCCGCCCCGTACAGCGCCAGGCGGTAGATGCGGATGGGCGGCACCGGCAGCCAGAGGGACGGGGTGCCGCGCCCGTCGAAGTGCAACGTCGCCGAGCGCGGCTCGAAGTGCCACCCCGTCACCTTGTCAATGGTGCGCGTCGCCTCGTCGAGGAGGACGGCCAGGCGGGTGTCGCCCGCCATGGCCGGTGTAACGCCCTCGGCGCGCATGTCGGCCACCGTGGCGTACACGTCAGTCCTTCTCCCGCTTGGCGCGGCGGGTGTCCTTCTCCTCGCTGGCCTTCGGGAGGTCCTCCGTCGTCAGCGTGCCGGCGGGCCGCGCTGCACTCAGCTTCAGCTCGTCGCTGGCGCTGCGCTTCACGCGGGCCTCGTCGGCCTCGGTGGCGTCGAGGGATTTCGCCTCCGCTTCCGTGGACACGTCGAAGGCGAGCGGCGAGTAGGTGTCGCCGGGCAACTGGTGCACGGTGCGCAGGTAGTCCGCCACCGGCTTCTCCACCCGGTACCAGCCGCGCTCCTCCTGGAATTTGATTCCGGCATACGTGTAGCGCCGCAGCACGTGGCCCCGGCGCGCGTCGTAGGCCTTCAGTCGGACGAGATAGGTGTTGTCCATGATGAGCCTCACAACTGCACGTTGATGGCCTTGGCCGTGCCCGACTCCTCGGCGAACTTCGCGTCGAAGCGCAGCGTGGCCACCACCTTCAGTGTGCCCTCGGAGATGTCGCGCGCCGACTCGATGCGAATCTGCCGCCAGATGCCGACGTGGATGTTCTTGGGATTGGTCAGCAACACCGCCGTGCGGTCATTCGTCGCACCGAGGTTCTCCGGCCAGAGGGGGATGGGCCGCACCGGGACACCCGAGTAGAGGACCGGCGCATCGCCCTCGAGGAACTTGTCGCCGACCGCCGTGGCCCGCTCCGCGAGCGTGCTGCGGTAGTCCAGGTCCGCGTCGACGCTGGTAAGAGGAACCCCATGCTGCTCTTGTCGCGCAGGTGCTCCGAGGGCAGCGACTTGAGCAGGTCTCCGAGGACGTCCTTGCTGATGGGCGCGCCGGCCGCGTCGACGACGTTGCTGGTGGCCTGCTTCAGCACGCCATCCATCGTGGCGAGGAAAGGGTCTGCCGAGGCCGTGTCCCCGTTGACGAGAATCTCCTCCATGTCCCTGGAGATTGCGTCCGCGAGCATCTCCATGAGCGTCTGGCGCAGCTCGCCGCGCTCGATGCTGTCTTCGAGCACTTCGTCGGAGAGGCGCACCTCGCCCTTGAAGAGCTTCGCGTCCAGCTCCACCTGGGAGAGGTCGGGCTTCACGCGCTGGGCGGCGGGGACGGCGGTGGCCTCCTGGCCGGGGCGCAGAATCCGGCTGCCGAACTTCAGCTTGGAGAACTGCTGCTTGGGGGCGGCCATGGGGACAACGGTGCACTGCTGGAGGAGCACCGATTGCTTGATGAGGAGTCGCAGGAACTTCTGCGCCTGCGCGGGCTGGAGGACGCCTCCGCCGGCCGTGAGGTCGGCGAGGGCCAGGTCCGCCTTGGCCAAGAGGGTGCTGTTGTCGATACGACTCATGGGGATTCCTTCGGCGTTGAGGCTTCCTGGTGGCGGGTGGGGACGTCAGACGTCGTGGAAGGAGAGGGCCTTGTCGACGCTCTCCCGGTTGAGGGGCTTGTTCATGTCGAGGGGCCAGCCGACGTCCTCGACGGGGGGCTTGGGCGGGCGCTCCGCGGGGGCGCTGCTGTTGGGCAGGCCGAACTGCTTCTCCACGCGCCCCAGTCGCTGGTGCTGCTCCTTCACGGAGCCCTCGAGCGCGCGGACGGCGTCGGTGAGTTTCGTCAGTCCTTCCATGACGCCGGAGGCGTCGGGGCTCGTCGCGGGCGCGGGCGGAGCCGACTGAGGAGGCGGCGCGGGGTTGGCGGCCTTGGCGCGCGCGTCGACATCCTCCTCGTCCTCGGAGTCGTCCTCGCTCTCCTCCAGCGCGTCGGCCAGCGCGCGCAGGTGCTGGGCCACCTCCACCACGCGCACGCCGTCGATGCCATCCGTGGAGGCCAACGCCTCGACGAGGGCCGTCACCGCTTCGAGGGCCTGTTGGGCAGCGGTGAGGACTGCGTCCTCGGCCTTGTTGGTGTCCGAGGCGGTGCTGCTCGCGCCCTCGGCTTGCGTGGTGTCCTGGGAAGCGTTGTCCATGGTGTCTCCGTCTCGCTTCACGAGGAGGAAGCGGTGCTTGTTGGCGGCCCTGTCCACGAGGGACACCTCCTCCACCACCATGTCGACGAGGCGGTGGACGGACGCGGGGCCTTGGGCGGTGGTCGTCATGCGGCCTCCGGTTGGGTGTCAGCGGCAGGTGTGTCGGAAGGGGGCGTCTCGGAAGACGGGGAGGCCTCGGGAAGGCGGCGCGCGGTGCCGCCAATGGAGAAGCCCGTCAACTGCCCGTCCTTCACACGCCCCCAGAGCTCGTCGGAGAGGACGCGCACGGCGAGAAGCCAGGTACCCTTGCGCACCTGCACCTCGCCCAAGGAGAAGTCGACAGGAGCGAGGTAGCTCTCCAGCACCTTCACGTGCCCATTGACTCGCATCTGGTGCATGAGGCCCAGGCCACCGAACTCCTCCATGAAGCGGTGTTCCGCCTGGCGAATCTCCGCTGCGGAGTAGAGGTCGCCCTGCGCGTCCACCGTCTCCGGCTCCAGGACGACGCCCAGGACGTACCGCTCGTCGTCGGGCTCGACGCCCTTGAGGAGGGACGTCGTGGTAGCGAAGGGGGCGGTGCCGGGCGGCTCCTCCGGCTTCCAGTCGTCCACGGCGAAGTCGCCGTCACCTTCCAGTGCCTTCGCGGCGGGCTGGTAGTTGCTGACGAGCAGCTGCGTCAGCACGGAGGAGCCGCCCACGCCGCGCATGGCTGCGATGGTGCGAGGCGTCCGGATGCGCTTCACGAGGAAGCCGGAGCCCTTCAACATCCCGGGCAACTTCCCCCGGATGCCATACGTCATGAGCCAGCGGCCCTTGAGCGACTTGAGGACGCCATAGAAGCGCTCCTCGTCGAAGTCACCCTCGCCGACGTCGACGTTGTAGCCAGGGTAGGGCGGGTCCAGGAAGAGGACGGTGTCCTTCCCGTCGTACTTGCGGACCACCTTCTCGTAGTCCCCGGCGTACACCTTCACGCGCTTGAGGCGCGGGGCGTGCTGCTCGATGCGGGCGAGCGTCTTCGCCTCGACGCCCATGCCGTTGGGGCTGACGCTGCGACCGCGCAGCTTCCCGTAGGAGAAGTGCGTCAGGTAGAGGAAGCGGTGCAGGCGCTCCACGTCCCCCTTCGGCTTGGAGTCGAAGAGGCTCTTGAAGGTCTTCTCGTCGCCGACCCACGGCAGCTTCTTCAGCTTGGCGAGGCCCGCTGGCGTCAGCTTCTGGATGAGCCGGTACGCGTCGGCGATTTCGGGGTCCGCGTCGTTGATGGCCTCGACGTCCGAGGGGGCCTTCTCGAAGAGGACGGCGGCGCTGCCGGCGAAGGGCTCCACGTACGTCTTGTGCGCGGGCAGCATTGCCACCAAGCGCTTCGCCAGGCGCTTCTTGCCAGCAGGGCTGCCCCAGATGGTCTTCTCCACCGGCTCACCCTGGAGGGACTCCAGGACGTGCCGGGCCCGGGCGAGGGCTTTCGTGAGGGCGTCACCCATCCTGGAGGCCCTCCGGGTCGAAGCCCCACGTCAGCTCTCCCGAGGTGGGGAGATTGAGGTCGCGAGGCCAGACGATGGGCGTCGCCTCGGCCTTGGCCGTGGAGGTCGACTCCTGCGTCGTCGTGTTGCCCTCCGGCGTCGGAGGTGAGGTGGGGGTCGGTGTCGAGGTGGCCTGCATGGCGTTTCGTCTCCGAAAGAGACAAAGGCCTGCGGCGCGAAATCGGGGACATCACTTAAGTGACGGCGAGCGTCGTGGTGCGGCAGAGGCCGTGGTACGGCGGGAAGCCCACGCCCGCGTCCGCGAGCTGCCTGTCCGAAGCGAGCGAGCGGAACTCGCCGACGTCGTCGCGGGTGCCAGCGGCGGAGCGGAGCACCTCGGCCAAGCGCGTCTGTTGGCCGCCTCGGTTGACGTAGAGGAGGGCACGCCCGGTGTCTGCGTCGAGGCGCTCCCTCACCCAGGGCAGTTCCTGCTTCACGTCCTCTGGCCGATCGAGCGACTCGACGCGCTCGAAGCGCTTGAGGGCATCCGCCACTGAGAATGTCTTCCCATGGAGGAAGCGGCACGCCTGGGTGGTGGCCTCGTCGAGGACGGCCTCGATGCGGTAGCTGCGCACGCCGGTCTCCGCGTAGCTGCTCACCTGGGCGAAGGAGCGTCCCTGGCTGACGAAGTGGCTCGCCACCACCTCCCAGTAGAAGGGGGCCCGCTCGATGAGGGCGCCGCGTGCGGCCCTCTCCAGCGACTCGGCGATATCGCTCCTGCCGAGGCCGGCCTCCAGCCCCTCGGCCACCAGGCGCCGGGCCTCATGGCCGAATGCGTCCAGCCGGCGCCCGTACTCGTCCCGGACGAAGTTGCCCTGGGTGCGGACGATGTGCTGGGCGATGCGCCTGTCCATGGCGTTGAATCGGGCGGCGAGGGCGAGGCCCTGCTCGCGCCGGGCGTGGCTGCGGGTGGACGCCACCACCTCCTCGGCTGCGTCGCCGAGGGGCGCCTGGATGCGGGAGGGGATGACGGCCGTCCGCCGGCCCGCGGCCTCCAGGGACCGGGCAACGAGGCGCCTGCGCTGGGCCGCCGTCGTCTTCCTCCAGTCCACGTCGAGGACGGCCACCGCCTCTCGCATGGCGTCCACGTCCGCGCGCCCGACGGCGCGGCGAAGGCGTGCGGCAAGCAGGGCCACGGCGCGGTCCATGCCTGCAGCGGTGCCTACGTCCAGGGCCTTGGCCACCGGCAGCCGGAGGACGTCTCCCAGGAGAGCGTCCGCCACCTCCCGCGCTTCGTGCAGGAGGAGGAGGCTGTCAGCGGGGGCCGTGCACACGGGGCACCTCCTGCGTCACCAACTCCACGGAGCTGCGGCGCCTGGCGCGCACCTCGACGCCGGCCGCAGTGGGGGAGAAGACGACGTCGTGGCTGGCCGAGCACCTGTCACACAGGGCGAAGACGAGGAGGCCGTTGCGCCACAGCGTCGTCGTCTCCTCCAGGGGACCGCGCTTTCGGCACATGCGGCACTCCAGGACACCGCGCTCGGCGTCGGCCTGGGCCTGGAGCACCCACGCTCGCTGGAGCTGCTCGGGTGTCATGTGGAGTGCCCCGAGAACCAGGTGTCGAACTCCTCGCGGGGGACGGGGACGTGCTCGGTGTCCATGTACCGGCGGGCCAGCGCCAGGCGTCCCTGGGCCAGGCGCTCCTCCTCGGCCCGAAGCTCTTCTCGCAGCCCCAAGAGGCGTTTCGCCTCGCCCAGCAGTGAGCCCTTGTCCTTCTGGGGCTTCAAGTCTTCGACGCCCGTCTGAATGCCCGCCAGCGTGAGGGTGAGGGGGCGCTTCACCCAGTCGTCCGCAATCTTGCGGAACTCGCGGTGGAAGATGTCGCCGGCCAGGTGGCGGCCCTCCTCGGGAGTCAGCACACCCACGCGCACCAGGCGCTCCACCATCTCCGTCATGCGCTCCGGGTCTCGGGTGGCCGTCGTCTGGCTGCGGAAGCGCCAGAAGCGCACGCCCATGTCCGCGAGCACCTTGCGGTTGAGGAGGAAGTCGAACTCATCGCGTTCGGGTTGGAAGACCTGGTCCTCGGCGAAGCGCAGCTGGGCCTCGGCCACTGAGCGGTTGAAGTCACGGCCGTCGCCGCGCAGCAGCGGCGGCAGGCGGAAGGCGCTGCCCACCTTGTCGATGTTGCGCTGGTCGTACTGCTGGAAGAGGGCGTCCTGCTGCTGGGCGTCCGTCAGGGGGCGCAGCTCAATCTTCGCGCGGCCTCCGTCGCCGGTGCCGGCGCCGTCCGCCTCGAGGATGAGAATCTTGTGGAAGTTGGCCTTGCCCTTGAGGTTTTCCTCGATGAAGCGCTCGATGCGCGGCACGGACGCGTCGGAGAGCCGCCCTCCAGAGACGAGCAGCGCGAGGGGAGGGACGGACTTGTTGTTGAAGTAGAGGTAGTTGACCTCCTCCATCTGCCGGGAGCCGAGGACGGACAGCAGGGTGCCCACCCAGCGCGGAATGCCGTAGGGCGAGCGCGGCGAGTGGATGGCGAAGTGGATGAGCTCCGTGGCGGGGCCGTCCGAGGCGTCCGCGGCCTTGAGGGCGGCGACACTCGCGAAGACGCGGCCGGTGAGGCGGGAGATGACGCGCGAGTCCCCGAAGGACTTGAAGAACACCCGCTCGCTGCCCTGCACTTGGATGTAGCGGCGCAGGCGTCGACGGGTGCTCACCGTGTCGAAGCTGACGGCGGAGATGCGCACGCGCTCGCGCACCTCGACGGCCTCCTTGTCGAGAGGGAGGAGCCGCACTGTGTACGAGGGCACGTAGACGAAGCGGGCGATGTCGCCCTTCCCGTCGCGCAGCACCTCCCAGTAGGCGTTGCCCGTCACCTCCAAGTCATGGCGGGTGCGGCGACGCAACTCGACGAAGCTGCCGTCGAAGCAACAGAAGTCGAAGAAGGATTCCAGGCGGGCCTTCTCCACCCGGGCCTGCTGACGCACTGCCTCGGCATGGGCGGTGACTTCCTCGTCCGTGGGAAGCGGGGGCGTCCCCGAGGGCAGCGTGCCCGCGTCACGCGCAGCCAGGCGCTCCAGGGCCATGGCGTCGGCCACTTTCTCCCGGGCGCCGTCGGCGTCGAAGTCGATGGCAGGCTCGAAGCGGTACCCGAACCCGTCGATGTTCGTCGCGTAGGCGTCGACGTTCTGCCGCAACGAGTTGGAGTGCTCGACGAGAAGGCAGAGGGCCTCCGGCTCATAGGGAGGGGTGAGGGCGCCTGCCTCACTGAAGGCAAAGGCCTCCTCGCCCCCAGGGCGGCTGGCGGGCTCATCCACGCGGGCGCCCACCACCACTGCCTTGAGGATGGCTTGGAGGCGCTCCTCGGCTTGGTGGACCTCCGCAGGCCCCGTCACGGGCGGTCCTCCACGTAGGCAAGGAGGCCCGTGGGGGTGTGAGAGACGGCGCGCACGCGTTGGCCGCGGGCTGCCACCTCGGCGTGGACTGCCTCCAGCAGGTTGTCGTGGGTGGAGGACTCGACGGTGAACTCCGGCCCGGGGTGTGGCGCGCCCGAGGGGGAGGAGAGGACGAAGACTCTGACGACGCTCTGCACACGGGCCTCCCACACGAAGTGGAGGCAAGGCGCGCGGTGGGAGGGGCGCCCCCACGTGAGAGGGCGTTGGGAGCCGCACGCCTTGCCTCCAGCCAAGACAAAGGCCGCGGGCCCAATTTCGGGGACATCCAGCGCGTGCTTTTTCTCTCAGGGACTGCGCATCAATGAGTTGTCTTCGTCGGAAGACAGAGCGCTATTGGCAACACCTGCGGCTGAAGAGAGGGAGCCCACGCGCGAGCCGAAGCGCATGCGTGGGGGCGCCTCTGCTGCCGAGACTCACAGAGACGATTGGGAGAGACAGTCGATGAATCCAGGCCAGGGGTGTTTGATGCGAGAAGGGGACGCGCGCGGCGTCGCGTCCACTGGTGACGTTGCCGCCACGACGGCCGACGTGACGACGTGCCCATGCGGGTGCCCGGAGCGGGAGGACGAGGCACACCACCCGAGCGACTTCCTCGTGACGGCCGAGGAGTACCCCGAGCACCCTGCTGCCCGGGCCGGCTACGAGGGATGGGTGTTCTGCGTCCACTGCGGTGCGTGGCGCGCCGACGATGATGACGCGCCCGACGCGGACTGGGTGCCCTGACGCGCGCTGTATCCGCGCGGAGTGCTGGTCGCACGAACCCCGCTCCTCATGGCAGGAGCGGGTCGGTCGCGCCGTCCATGGTGAGCACGTTGAAGCCCCTCTTCAACGCGGAGGAGACACCATGGACACCTACCGTGTCGCGAGATTGCCCGCGCGCCTGCGTGGCTTCGCGCTGCCGGACACGAGCACGCAGCCCGGAGGCTACGTCGAGGCGGGGGACTACCTCGTGCTCGAGGAGAAGGCCCACCACCCCACGCTGGACACCGACTACGCCCGGCTGCTGGTGCCGAAGCTGGGCGCGCTCGACACCTGGGTCTGCACGCGCTGGCGCGCCCAGCGCTACGCGACATTCGCTTCCCAGGAGTGCGCGCCTGCCATGGCCCGGCTGTCGTTCGACAACGAGCCGCTGGCTGTCCCGGAGGCGCGGCTCATCGCGCTCCTGGGAGCGTTCCCCGACTACAGGTACGACGTAAGTCGGGCGTACTACCCGTGGGCGCTGCCCGGCGTTCGCGTTCAACTCGCGCCGCCCCGGCTGAACAACTGCTGCACCTTCGTCGAGGCCTTGTTGGTGAAGGCCTTCTCCGAGGCGCATGGTGCGGTCTTCTCGTGGGACGTACGCCGCCACCGGCAGATGATGATCGCCTCCACGACCGACTACTTCTCTCCGGTGACGGCAGCCGCCGAGTCCGGCATGGCCCTGCTGGCGCCGTCGGCGGACGTGCCTCCCCACCCTTGGACACTCATCCAGGGGTGGCGCAGCCAATGGGGCTCGGGGCACACCTTCCTCGTCGCGGACTTCCACCCGGAGACGGACAAGGTGCTGGTGCTGGAGTCCAACGCCGCCTACGGGCTCGACGGCGTCGGCTACCGTGGCATCGGCAACCTGCGCGACGTCGGCCTCCAGCCACCTGCGGACTGGTGGACGCAGAGCGAGGTGTGGACGTGGCGCCGCATCTGCTCGACGTACCCCGTCCGGCGCCAGGCGTGGCTGAAGGTCAAGGAATGATGGGACCGTGGAGTGGGCTCTCTCCTGAAGCACTTCCGAAGACGGAGTTCTCGAAGTGCCGCCCCAAGAAGCCCCATCTATTAGTGGAAGCTGACCGTGGTCCGCGCGAGCACCAGCCAGGACGTGCGCCGGTCGGGCTCCTCGAGCGGCGCGGTATCATAGCGCTGCACGTAGCCGGCGGCGCCAAGTCCCAGGAAGGACGTTGCCCACCAACGCACCGCCAGCGCGCCGCTCCGCGAGCCTCCTGGCGGCACGTCGGACGCGCCGCGCCCCAGCCACAGGCGTTCGACGCGCGCGGCCAGCTCCAGCGCGCCGTCCGGCAGCTTCCCCGCGCGCAGGGTCTCCAGCGCGTCCGCGTCGCTCGCGCTCGCCTGGGGCCACAGGGGGCCATCGCTTCGGGGCTGGCCCCATACGACATAGGACATCTCCAGCGAGGCGCCCTGGCTCTCCATCGTGGGCAGCGCCTCGCGCGGGGTGCCTGGGTTGCCGTCCGTGTCGCGCGAGCGTCGCTCCCACGCTGCGGCGGCCTCGGCCGCGACACGCAGCCGTCCCGCGTCCACGCGCGCGTGCGCCTCCGTCACCGTGCGCGTGCCGCTGATGGGCGGAGGCCGGTAGTAGACGAAGCCCTGCGGCCCCGTACCTCCGATGCCGGCCCGGTCGAACGCGCTCTCCACATGCACGCCCGCGCCCACCCGCGCGCCCCAGAAGGACTGCGTCGCTCCCGCCGAGCGGCCCCATCGTCCGTCCACGCGCGTATCCAGCGCGGGGTGCTGGTTGTCATTGCCCAGCGGACTGCGTGAGCCATTGCCCACCCGCACCCACGTCTCCAGCGGCAGCGTCGAGGGCGTCCATCTCACCTCCAACCCGAGGTCGCGCCGGGGCCAGAACGCCTGGTCCAGGCCGGACAACTCGGGGATGGCGCGCGCCTCCAGGTGCTCGTCATGCGCGCTGGGGAACAGCGGCGTCTTGTTGTAGCCCAGGGAGATTCGCCAGTCCTTCAGGCCCGTGAACGCCACGAAGGCGTCGATGAGCACCGGCTTCTCCAGCGCCCACTCCGCCACGCCGCGCGCCACCAGCCACGACACCGGCCGGGCCTCGGCGCCCAGCCGTAGGCGTGCGAGCGTGAAGCCGTCGAAGCCCTCCACGTCCGAGCCATGCTGGCGGTAGTCCACCTCGCCCACCAGCGTTGGCCGCAACCAATCCTCCTCCGCGAGCGCCGGCGACGCGGCCAGCCCGCAGAGCAACACCCAGCCCTGTCCTCGCATCATTCGACCGGGATGATCTGCAGGAAGTGGGTGGTGCCGTTAGTCTCGTCGTCATCGTGGTCCGCGACGAAGAGGCGGCGGTTCGCGGCGTCGTACGCGATGCCGCGCACCTGCTGGAACCCGCTGGCCAGCGCGGACGTGGCGCCGTCAGCGGTGGAGATGCGCAGCACCTTGCCGTCGCGCGTGCCG
>NZ_VHLB01000078.1:0-41366 GCF_006547365.1 Myxococcus sp. AB056
AGGCCCCTCTTTCCACCCGCCCCCTTCGGAAGATATGCAGCGGGGGAGATGAAGCTCGCCGAGACTGCTCCGATCCCTGCTCCCGAAGCGCTGCCCGCTGCCCCCCTGTCCCTGGACGAGGTACGCCGCATCACCCAGATCCTGGAGGCCATCAGCGAGGACCGCTTCCTGTTGGCCGGCCTCCCCGAGGAGGACCGCATCGCCTTCCTGAGCGCCGCGGGCCGCGTGCTGCACCCGGACCGCGACACCAAGTCCCGGATGGCGAAGGCGCTGCGCCGAGACAGGAAGAAGACGAAGCGCGAGCACGACCGCGCCATCCGCGCCACGACGGAGATTCGCACCCTGCGCCGCTCCGCCATCTTCACGGTGCCGGCGCTGCCCCCGCCGCCTCCCTCGGAACCCGGGCCCGAGCGCATCCTCGAGCAGCCCCGCCGCTGCTACGTCTGCAAGGCCGAGTACCGCAAGCTGCACTTCTTCTACGACGCGATGTGCATCGAGTGCGCGGACTACAACTACGCCAAGCGCACCCAGCGCGCCGACCTGAATGGGAAGGTCGCGCTCATCACCGGCGCCCGGGTGAAGATTGGCTTCCAGGCCTCGCTGATGCTGCTGCGCTCCGGCGCGCGCGTCATCGCCACCACGCGCTTCCCCAACGACGCCGCGAAGCGCTACGTCCAGGAGCCGGACTTCGCGGCCTGGGCGCACCGGCTGCACATCCACGGGCTCGACCTGCGGCACGCGCCCAGCGTGGAGCTCTTCGCGAAGTACATCGAGCAGACGCACGAGCGCCTGGACATCCTCATCAACAACGCCGCGCAGACGGTGCGCCGGCCGCCGGGCTTCTACGGCCACCTGCTGCCGGGAGAGATGCGCCGCGCGGACGACCTGCCGGCGGCGGCGCGCGCGCTGCTCGCGGGCCATGACGCCTGTGTCGCCACGGTGCAGCCGGCCGCCCTGGGCGCGGGCAACGCGGGCGGCTCGGAGCTGGCCACCACCTGGCGCAGCAGCGACCCGGCGCTGGGCATCCACTCCTCCGCCGCGCTGTCCATGCTGCCCTACAACCTGGAGCAGGAGGGTGACGAGCGCGCCCTCTTCCCGCAGGGCCGGTTGGACGCGGACCTGCAGCAGGTGGACCTGCGGGACGTGAACTCGTGGCGGCTGCGGCTCGCCGAGGTCCAGACGGCGGAGATGCTGGAGGTCCACCTCATCAACGCGGTGGCACCCTTCATCCTCGTCGGGAAGCTGAAGCCGCTGATGCTCAGGGACCGCTCGTCCCCCGGCCACGTGGTGAACGTCTCCGCGATGGAGGGCAGCTTCTCGCGCGGGACGAAGACGGACAAACACCCGCACACCAACATGGCGAAGGCGGCGCTCAACATGATGACGCTGACCTCCGCGCCGGACTACGCCCGCGACAACATCTACATGAACGCCGTGGACACCGGCTGGGTCACCGACGAGGACCCCGCGCAGCACGCGGAGCGCAAGGTGCAGGAGCTGGACTTCCAGCCACCGCTGGACATCGTCGACGGGGCGGCGCGGGTGGTGGACCCCATCATCGCCTCGGAGAACAGCGGCGAGTACGTCTGGGGCAACTTCTTCAAGGACTACCGTCACACCGCGTGGTGACACGCGGACCGGGGGCGTCATGGCAACCCGCAGTCTCCGCTTCGAATCGTACGTGGAGGTCACTCCCGCTGAAGCCTGGGCGTGGGTGACGTCGATGAAGGGCATCTCCACGGAGATGCACCCATACCTGCGGATGACGGCGCCTCCGGGCGTGGCGAGGCTCGAGGACGTGCCCTTCGAGCCTGGCCAACCGCTGTTCCGCAGCAAGCTGCTGCTGGGCGGCGTGCTGCCGGTGGGCTGGTCCGACGTGACGCTGCGCGTGCTGGAGCCGGGACGCCGCTTCGTCGAGGAGTCCCCCATGAGCACGATGCGTCAGTGGCGGCACGAGCGCAGCATCATCGAGGCGCACGCCGGCGTCGACATCATCGACCAGCTCGACTTCGAGCCCCGCTTCGGCGGCCGACTGGCGGAGGCCTTCATCCGGCGCCTCTTCGAGCACCGCCATTCGGTGCTCCGCCGCGCGCTGACACCGTCAATAGGTGGACGGGCGTCCCAGGAAAAGCCAGCCTAGCGGGACATGAGCCCCGAACAGTTCCACGTCGAAGTCCTCAAGCTGCTGCTCCAGGTCGCCACCGTCGATGGCCGCGTCGCTCACTCCGAGATTCGGCACATCCTGGACACCGCGCGAGGCATGAGCGTGCCCCTGCAGGAGCTGGCCGCGCTGACGCGCTGTCTGCAGAACAACGAGCCCCTGCCTCCGCCGAACATGGGCATCCTGCGCACCAACCCCTCCGCCGTCATCCAGGAGGCGAAGGCGCTCATCGCCAGCGACGGCAGCGTGCACGCGGCCGAAATCGAGCTGCTGCGGCAGATTCGGGAGCTGCTCGGCGTCAGCAACTGACGTCCGCCGCGCGCGCTACGACTCGGCCTCCGGGGCCTCCAGCAGCTTGTAGAGCGTCTTGCGGTCCACATCGAGCAGGCGCGCCGCCTCGCTCTTGTTGCCGCCCACGTGCTGGAGCACCTGCGCGGCGTAGCGGCGGGACAGCTCGGCCAGACTCGGCATGTCACCCGCCAGGCCCGCCATCTTCGGGGTGGACGCATCCCCGATGGGCTCCGGGAAGTCCTGGGGCCCCAGGACGCCCGTCACGTTGAGCGCCAGCGCCCGCGCCACCACGTTCTCCAACTGCCGCACGTTGCCCGGCCAGTCGTAGGCCGCCAGGCGCGCGTTCGCCTCCTGCGTCACCACCGGCCGCACGCCGCCGCGCGCATGTCGCCCGGCGAAGTGCTCCACCAGCGCGGGGATGTCCTCGCTCCGCTCCCGCAGCGGCGGCAGGTGCAGGTGCACCACGTCCAGGCGGTACAGCAGGTCCTCACGGAAGAGGCCTTCCGCCACCCGCGCCTTGAGGTCCTTGTTCGTCGCCGCCACCACGCGCACGTCCACCTTGACGGGGACGCTCTCACCCACCCGGCGGATTTCGCCCTCCTGCAACACGCGCAGGAGCTGCGACTGCACCTTCATGCCGACGTCGCCAATCTCATCCAGGAAGAGCGTGCCGCCGCTGGCCTCCTCGAAGACGCCTCGCCGCGCGCCGGACGCGCCGGTGAAGCTGCCCTTCGCGTGGCCGAACAGCTCGCTCTCCATCAGCGATTCGGTAATCGCGCCGCAGTCCACGGGGATGAAGGGCCCATTCATGCGCGGCGAGCGCTTGTGCAGCGCGCGCGCCACCATCTCCTTCCCCGTGCCCGTCTCGCCCGTAATCAGCACTGGCACGTTGCTGGCCGCCGCGCGCGCCACGTGCTTGTACACCTCCAGCAGCGCCGGGCTGCGGCCCACCAGCATCAGCGAACCGCGCTCCACCTGCTGGCGCAGCGAGCGGTTCTCCTCCACCAGCCGCTTCTGCTCCAGCGCCCGGCGCGCCACGCGCAGAATCGCGTCCACGTCGAAGGGCTTCGCCAGGTAGTCGAAGGCGCCCTGCTGGATGCTGTCCAGCGCGCCCTCGATGTTGCCGAAGGCCGTCACCACCACCACGGGCGTGTCCGGCAGGTGCGCCTTCACCTCATGGAGCACCTTCAGCCCGTCGCCCGGCTCGGGCATGGCCATGTCCGTGAGGACCAGGTCAAAGGGGCCCTCCGCGATGCGCTCGGTGGCGCGGCGCGGGTCCGGAGCCTGCGTCACCGCCCCCAGCGGCCCCAGCAAGCGCTGGAGCAAATCGCGGGCCTGCGGGTCATCATCCACGACGAGGATGCGGGCTGAGCTCATGTACCGACCTTGCGCATTCCGGCGGAAGCAGTCGTTGTCTGAGAACCGCTGGTGCCCGCCGCCGGGCGCACCACGCGGGGGAAGCGCACCTCCACGTGCGTTCCCTTTCCTTCTTCCGAGCGCACCACCAGCGTGCCGCCGTGCGCCTCCACCACGCGCTTGGTGGTGACCAGCCCCAGTCCGTGGCCCGGCAGTCCGCGCACCTCCGGCGCGCGGAAGAAGGGCTGGAACAGCGAGGCCTGGGTGCCCGGCGCCATGCCGATGCCGTTGTCCACGACCTCCAGCACGGCCATGCCGTCCTCGGTGGCCACGCGCACCTTCACCCGGGGGTCGGGCCGGCCCGCCGAGTACTTCACCGCGTTGGTGAGCAGGTTGCGCGCGCTCACCTGCAACAACTGTCCGGGGCAGTCCACCGCCACGCCGGGCTCCAGCTCCCGCTCCAGCGCCACGCCCTGCGCCGCCGCCGTCTGCGCCACCTCCAGCAACACGGTGGTGACGGCCGTGTCCAGCTCACCCACCGTACTCTCGCCGCGCGTACCGGCGCGGCAGAAGCGCAGCAGCGCCTCGATGAGCTCGCCCATGCGAACAGCGCTGGACTCACACTGCGCCAGCATCTCCAGCGCGCCCGCGTCGTTCACCGCGCCGGTGCGGCGGATGAGCGTCAGGTAGCCCTTGAGCGGCGCCAGCGGAGAGATGAGGTCGTGCGCCACGCGCCGCGTGAAGGCATCCAGCTCCTGGTTGTGCCGGCCCAGCTCCTCCAACTGGCCCTGGATGATGGCCTCCTGGCGCTTGAGCAGCGAGGTGACGCGCCAGCCCACCAGCGACGACAGGAGGATGGCCAGCAGCGTGGCACCCGCGCCCAGGGCGGTGTTGCGCACGCGCAGGTCCTCCAACCGGTTCACCAGCCTGCGTGCCTCGGCCGCGTTCTCCTCCTCCAACGCGCCGCCCAGCGCGTCCAGCTCCGCCGCCAGCGGGCGGATGCGCTCGGCCAGGTGGCGCCGGGCCCGCTCCGCCTCGCGGCGCTGCGAGAAGATGGCCGCCGCGCGCACCTGGTCCGCCAGCCCCTGGCACGCGGCGTTGAAGCGGTACCACAGCGCCTTCTCGCCCTGCGGGAGGTTGCGGGTGTACGCCTCCGACGAGGCGCGGATGTCCGCGAGAATCTGCTCCATCACCGCGTCCGCGGCGCGGCGCTCGGCGTCACCCGTGGCGCGGACATGCGCCTCGATGGCGGCCTCCAGCGACAGCGCGTCCACGCGGATGCGGCCAATGGAGCCGGCCCGCTCCAGCGCCTCCTGCACCAACCCGTCCACCTGGCTGCCCGTGCGGACCTCCGTCCACAACGTGAAAGCGGTGACGGCGGACAGCAGGACGACCACGAAGAAGAAGCCGGCCCGGTAGCCGCGGATGGGGATGCGGGAGCTCGCCACGCCGTTCCTCTATCACGGGGCCGGCGCCGCGCGTCCGGCGGGACGTCAGGGCACCGTCGGGGCGACGTTTCCGGCCGCCGGGGGGGCAGCCGGCTGGGGCGGATTGTTCAACCGCCGCCGTGCACGCTCCAGCGCGGACTCGTACCAGACGTCCGACAGCTCCTCGTGCATCTCCTTCAGCTCCTTCAGCTCGTTGACCTCGCGCTCCAGCGCCAGCAGCTGGGTGTTGTGCTCCTCCAGCGCGTGCCGGTCCGCCTCGGTGCGCACCAACTCTTCCAGCAGCGCCGCGCGCGCCTGCTCCGCTTCCGCGCGCTCCAGCCGCACCTGCTCCAGCGCGGACTCCAGCTGGGCCATGCGCAACGCGAACGCCTCGGCCCGCTCCCGCTCCGCCTCGTACTCGCGACGCCACCGGTCCGCCTCGAGTACCTGGGCCTCCAGCCGCTCGAGCGGAATACCCGTCGCGCAACCCGTACCCAGGACGGCCAACGCTGTCGCGAAACAGAGGAACCGCATGGACCATCTCTCCCACACCATGACCACGCGACATGCGCGGCGAAGGTGCTGGGCCGACACCCTGCAACCAGATGACGCGTGCAGCTTGCTCAAGTGCTCCGTCATCGTCAAAGCAGCAACTGCCCGCCTGGGGAGCCTGCCCCCATTGTCGGAGCTCCAACTGCGGAGTTTCTCCCCACGGACATCCCCGCAAGACACCTGCTCTCCCTCTGACAAGGCTCCTGGCACGCCGCCTGCTCAAGCCCTCGCTCGCTGGGACGGCGCAATCTCGCGTCGTCGTTCGTCAACGGAGCTTTTCATGAAGACCGTGTTCGCCGCCGCCCTCCTCGCCGCCGCCACCGCGTTCGCCAACACCCCGGCTCCCGCCGAGCCCGCTGCCGGAGCCAAGCCCGCCGCCGCCGCCGAAGCCAAGCCCGAGGCCGCCGAGGCGCCCCAGGCCGAAGAGGCGAAGGCCGAGGCGGCCCCCGAGGCCAAGCCCACCAAGAAGGCCACGAAGCCGGCGAAGAAGGCCGCCAAGGCCACCTCCGCCTCCGAAGCAAACTAATCAAGATTTACGGCTTTATGGCCAGTGCGGCGGGGGTACCTCTTCCAAGGGAGGTACCCCCGTTGCCTTTGCGGGTCCATAAAAACCCGTCTTACATCGATTTCTGAGATACCCTCTCGAAACGCCTATCGAGGTCCAAGAAAACCCATCCGGGTCAGGACTTTCGCGCACCCGTCAATCCGTCCAGTGAACGTGAGATTTGACAGAAACAGAAGAAACCTGCTTAATATGACTTCAGAGAATCACTGACTGTCCCGGACAGGGGCGGAACTCAAACGAGCGCACCAATGATCGAAGCCTTCTCGAAGGTGTCGGAAGCCTCGAAGCTGCTGCTGGAGAAGGGCCTGGGCCCGAGCACCGGCATGGAGGCGCTGAGCATGGTGGGCCACGCGCTGGGCGTGGACCGCGCGTACATCCTGGAGAACCGCGTGCAGGGCACGTACGGCCGGTTCATCACGGACATGCGCCACGCCTGGGCGGAGCCGCCCACGCCGTCGCCGCTGGCCAACCCGGTGATGCGGGCCTTCTCCTTCCGCGAGTTCGCGCCGGGCTGGGTGGACATGCTGGAGGCCGGCATGGTGGTGGCGTGCCCCACCCGTGACGCGCCCCCGACGATGAAGGACTTGTTGGAGCGCCAGGGAACGCAGTCCATCCTCCTGTGCCCCATCAACCCCTCCCGGCAGCAGTGGTGGGGCATGGTGGCCTTCGAGGACTGCCGCCGTCCCCGCGCCTGGAAGCCGGAGGAAGTGACGCTGCTCAAGTCCCTGGCGCGCGCGGTGGCGGCGTCCGTCCGACATGGGCAGATGCGCTCCTCCCTGGACCAGGTCCGGAACAGCCTGCGCCAGGCGGTCAGCCGCACCCCAGTGTCCAGCCCCTGAACGGCAGGCGGGCGGGGCGCCTGGCGGCTTGCCGGGGGGCAATGCTGACCCGTGCATGAGCGGACATTTCCAACGCCGGGTTTCTGCTACCCTGGCCGCCCCCTTCGCTCACCGCCATGTCCTCAATCGACCCCACCGCGATCAGCCGTCCGCGCTCGCCGGACATCATCAGCGGCTACCACCTCGACAAGCTTGTCGGCAGCGGAGGCATGGGGGAGGTCCACAAGGCCACCCAACTCTCGCTAGGCCGCACGGTGGCGGTGAAGCTCCTCAATCCCGAGCTGGCGAAGGACCCGTCCTTCATCGCGCGCTTCCAGAAGGAAGCCGCCGCGCTCGCGGCCCTGAGCCATCCCCACATCGTCTCCATCGTCGACAAAGGGAAGACGGACACCACCTACTACCTGGTGATGGAGTTCGTGGACGGCCCGTCGCTGCGGGAGCTGATTCGCGAGCCGCAGTTGGACGTCATGGGCGCCCTGCGGCGCATGCTGCAGATTTGCCGCGCCATCGAGTACGCGCACGGCCGCGGCGTCATCCACCGCGACCTGAAGCCGGAGAACATCCTGCTGGACCAGCAGGCCGGCGGCATCGCCAAGGTGTCGGACTTCGGGCTCGCGTCCTTCCTGGAGGATGCCAGCCCCTCCTCCCGCTACGCGCTCACGTCCACGCATGTGTCCATGGGCACGCTGTCGTACATGGCGCCCGAGCAGCGCGTGGACGCGAAGAGCGCGGACGCGCGCGCGGACATCTTCTCGCTGGGCGTCATCCTCTACGAGTGGCTCACGGGAGAGGTGCCGCTGGGCACGTTCGACCCGCCGTCGCGGCGCAAGCCGGGGCTGGACTCGCGGCTGGACGCCATCGTCACGCGGTGCCTCAAGCCGGACCCGGAGGACCGCTACCCCTCCGTCACCACGCTCATCGCGGACCTGGAGCTGCTCGTCCCGGGCAGCCTGCCGTCCCTGGCGCCGGTGAAGCTGACGCACCTCCAGCGCGTCCGCCAGGGCGTGCGCAAGGTGGTGCGCATGGCCCTGCAGGCCGCGGCCGTGCTGGTGGTGGTGGCGGCGCTGGCCGTGCTGGGCCGGGAGTGGCTGCGCAGCGGGGAGAAGCCCGTGCAGCCGCAGCCCGGCGCCGCGCTGAACGCGGACCTGGGCCCGCCATCGCCCCGGACCATGCCCGGCCGGCTGGAGACAGGCTCCGAGAAGCGCACGGTGTCGGTGGGTCACGGCCCGGACGCGCCGTCGCTCCTGGTCGCCGGACGGCCGGTGGAGGCGGAGGAGAAGGCCATCATCTTCCCCCCCGTGGAGGAGCGCTCGCAGTCGCGCGTGGGCCGTGCCCGCGTGGACGTGGTGGGGCTGGACGGCGACATCGCCGTGCTCAGCGCCCGCGTGCGTGCGGACGCGCCGCCGGACACCTGGAAGCGCCGCGCCTACGTCATGCTCTACGGGCCGTCGCTGCAGGCCCCCGCGGCCGCGCTGCTGCTACAGGGCAGCACGGGCCGCTACGTGGCGCTCATCCATGACGGCGCGGGCGCGCCGCTGCGGCTCGAATGGGCCCTGGGCGAGCGCCGCGGCACCATGCTGGGCCTGGCGTCGCCGGAGGGCGAGGCCGCGCTGGAGCTGCGGGTGGACGCGGACGGCGTCATGCAGGGCTACGTCGGCAAGGGCAAGGACCAGCGGGCCATTGGCGAGCCGCTCAACCTGGGTCCGGGCTGGATGGAGCACTTCGGAGACGCGCCCGTGCCCGCCTTCGGCTGCATCGAAGGCACCTGCCGCGCGGAGGGCTTCCTCTACACCGTGCGGCGCGCGCCGCCTCCGGGGACGACGGCGCCCGTGCCCGACGTGCCGGTGGCGAAGGCCGTGGTCGCCGCGGTGCCCGCCAAGCGGCCTGCTCCGCCGCCTCCGCCGAAGAAGCAGCCCGCCAAGGCCCCCGTGAAGAGCCCTCCCAAGCGACGGTAGAGCGTCCGGCAGCACGCGCCCCGGACACAGCAGCGCAGGGGAATATGGCCACGGCCGAGGGATTGCACTATCCCTGGCTCCTCCTATGCGCACCATTCGACTCGGCTTCGCCGCGCTCGCACTCGTCACGGCCCTCACGGGCTGCCACCGTTCCACTTCCACGGCGACACCGCGCGTCCTCGAAACCGCCGCGGAGCAGGTGCAGAAGGGCACCCAACAGGCCCGCACGCTCGCGTTCGCGGGCTTCCATGCCCTGCTCGTCGCGGGTGACGCCTCGCTGGCGCAACAGCGCTTCGATGACGCCATTGCCCGCGACGCGGGCGATGTCTACGCGCTGGCCGGTCAGTCGCTGATGGCACGCCGCGCGGGCCGTCCCGACCGCGCCCTGACGGCGTCACTGGAGCTGGTGGCGCGCGCGCCCACGCACCCGCTGGCGGCCGTCGCGGCGCGCCACGTGTTGGACTCGGTGGGCACGTCGCGGGCGCTGGATGACGACATCCTCCTCGGCGTGGAGCGAGCGCTGGCGGCGGGCGCGACGGGCGAGGCCGCCTATCTGATGCGCGGTGCCCGGATGTCGGTGGCCGTGGTGCGCGGCGACGCGGAGGCCCGCGACGCGGCGATGCAGCAACTGGGCGGGGTGAGCGAAGTCTCGCTGGTGGGGCCCTTCTCGCCCTTCCACGTGCTGGCCTGGGACGAGCGCACGCCCGTGAGTCAGAATGGCTCGCTGGCGGGCCCCCTCACCGGCGCCTTCGGTCCGCTGCCGGTGCGCACGGTGCGCGCCCCCGACGGGCGGATGGACCTGACGGGCGAGCCCGGCCAGGGCGACCTCTACGTCCAGGCCTTCGACGCGGACGTGACGGAGCCGGGCCTCTATGTGGCTCGCACCGTGAGCGGCACCTCGCATCAGGTGCTGATGGACGGGGCTCCGCTGATGGAGCGCCGGGCCTGGGAGCGCGCCACCTCCACCGTCACCGCGCGCACCGTGCAGTTGCCCGCGGGCAAGCACCGCTTCGTCGTGCGTCAAATCAAGGGCGGAACCTCCGGCCTGCTCACCTTCGCCCTGCTGCGCGTGGACGGGCGCCCGTCCGGCGTGCGCTTCAGCGCGGCCACCGGCGCGGCGCCGCAGACCTGGGGCAGCAAGGTCGAGTTCTCCGACGAGACGCCCGGCGTGTTCCCCACCACGGAGGGCTTGAAGACGGCCCTGCACGAGGAGGCCGGTGAGCTGCTGGCCGTCGTGCTGGCGGTGCGGGACGGCCTGCAGCGGGACGCGGACGGCGCGCGGCGGCTGATGGCCTCGGTGGACGCCAACACCCCGGCCCTGCTGTGGCTGCGCGCGGAAGTCGCCTCCGCGGACCGCACCGTGCCGTCCAAGGTGGCGCGCGGCCGGGCCACGCGTGACCTGGAGTCCGTGCTGGCCAAGGACCCGGGCAACGTGGCGGCGCTGCTGCTGCGCGCGGAGCTCTTCCTCGATGAGGGCCAGCCCACCTCCGCCATGGACATGCTGAAGACGGCGTCCGAGGTGGCCCAGCCCGCCGGCCACCCGGTGTTCATGCTGCGCGCCCGCGCCGCGCTGGCGCTGGAAGTGGAAGCCCTGGCGGAGGAGTCACTCACCGCGGCGCTGGAGGCCCAGCCCGGCCTGTGCGAGGCGCTGACGCTCCAGTACAGCCTGGCCCGCCGCCGTGACGCGGCGGAGCGGAGCGACACCCTGGCGGCGTCCCTGAATGGCTGCCCGGGGACGGCGGTGCGCCAGGCCGAACACGCGCGCACGCGCGGCGACATGGAGACGGCGACGAAGCTGTACAGCGAGCTCCAGTCCCGCGACCCCAGCAGCATCAGCCTGGCCAACACGCTGGCCAACCTCTACGTGTCCAAGCGCCGCTTCGACGACGCCACCGCGGTGCTCCAGAAGCTGGCGGCCGTGTGGCCTCGCAACGCAGAGCTGGTGAAGCGCATGGCGGACGTGCGCGAGTACGCGGGCCAGCCGGCCGAGGCGCTCAAGCTGCGCGAGAAGGCGCTGGCGATGGCGGGCGACGACCTGACGCTGCGCCGCACGGAGGAGCGCGCGAAGACGGGCCGCGAGCTGCTGCAGGCGTACGCCGTGGACGGACGCGAGGCCATCCGCGCCTACGAGGCGGAGCCCGTCAGCGGCGGCAGCGCGGCGGCCTTCGTGCTGGATGCTGCGGCGGTGCGCGTGTACCCCGACGGCAGCATCGTCAACCGCATCCACACGGTGCAGAAGGCGCTGGAGCAGTCGGGCGTGCAGGAGATCGCCGAGGTGAACGTGCCGCGCGGCGCGCAGGTGCTGGCGCTGCGCACGCTGAAGGCGGACGGCCGGGTGCTGGAGCCGGAGAACATCGAAGGCAAGGACACGGTGAGCCTGCCCGGCGTGGCCGTGGGTGACTACGTGGAGGTGGAGTACCTGCTCGCGGAGCCTCCGCGCGGCCCCGCGCAGCCGGGCTTCACGGCGTCCGCCTTCTACTTCCAGATTGCGAACCAGCCCAACGCCTGGGTGACGTACACGGTGGTGGCGCCCAAGGGCGTGGGCATGAAGGTGGACGCGCACGGGATGAAGGTGCCGGAGCCCAAGGTGGACGGCGACCTGGAGGTGTTCCACTTCGAGACGCGCCGCGTGCCGCCGTTCATCCCCGAGCCGGACGCGCCGCCCTCCGCCAACGAGTACCTGCCCTTCGTCATCGTGGGCGCGGGCGATACGGGCAACGAGAGCCTGGTGAAGCTCTACGGCGATGCCTTCCAGGAGCGCTGGCTGCGCACGGCGGAAGTGGACGCCTTCGCGCGCAAGGCAGCGGAGGGCAAGTCCGGCCTGGACGCGGTGAAGGCGTTGCACGCGGCGGTGATGCAGCGCTTCTCCGGCCGGGACGCGAGCCTGAGCCAGACGGCGGCGTCCACGGTGGCCCAGGACCGGGGCAGCCGGCTGACGGTGATGAAGGCCGGCCTGAACGCGCTGGGCATCCCCTCGCGGGTGGTGGCGGTGCGGACCTTCAACACCGACCCGTCGGCCTACACCTTCCCCCAGGACGCGCTGCTGCCGTACGCGGCGCTGCGCGTGGAGGTGCCCGGCACCGAGCCGGTGTGGGTGGACACGTCCGTGCGCTACGGCCCCTTCGGCGAGCTGCCGGAGCTGGCCATGGGCGGGCGGGAGGCGTGGCTGCTGCCCGAGCCCGGCCTCCCGTTGCAGAAGGTGCAGACGCCGCCCCTGAAGGAGACCCCCGGCAAGGAAGTGAAGCTGGCGCTGAAGCTCGCCGAGGATGGAACGCTCAGCGGGCAGGGCGAGGAGACGTACTCCGGCTTCGAGGCGGCGCAGATTGCCGAGGCCTTCAACCAGCTGTCGGCGGAGAGCCGCAACCAGGCGCTGCAGGGCGCGGTGGCGCGGTACTTCGGCGGTGCGTCGCTGTCGAGCGTGAAGCTGGAGAACCAGGAGCAGGTGGGCGCGCCCTTCGTGCTGCGCTACGAGTTCACCGTGCCGCGCTTCGGGCGGATGGAGGGTGGCCAGCGGATGGCGCTGGGGCCCCTCACCTTCCCCGCGCAGCTGGGCCGGCGGTTCGTGCAGCTGAGCACGCGCCGCACCCCGCTCTACATCGACACCACCGAGGCCAGCCGCACGCAGGTGACGCTGTCCATGCCCAAGGGCTGGAAGCTCGCCGACCCCCAGGCCTCGCTGGAGGCGAACAATGCCTTCGGCCGCTTCACCCGGTCCGAGAAGCAGGACGGCGCGACGCTCAGCGTCACCGAGTCGCTGCGCGTGCCGCGCAACCGCGTCATGCCCGGCCAGTACGAGCTGTTCTCCGGGTTCACTGGCGACGTGGACCTCATCCAGACGCGGGAGCTGGTCCTGGTGAAGCCCTAGCCGGGGGATGAATAAAGCCGGACGGCACCGCGTCTTTTTCTACACCGGCCCCGCACTGAGGAACTCTCAGGGGGGCCGGTGGCAGAATCTGTCTGGTAACCCACGGAGATGACGCGATGACTCCTCGATGGTGGGCTTGTCTGGTGACCTTGCTGGCGGCGCCCATGGTTCACGCGCAGACCGCGCCGGTCCCCGCGTCAGAGCCTGGATATTCCGAATACGCGTACGACGACACGGAGTTCGAGGACGAGGACACGGCGCCCATGGCGCCCTACGCCCCGCCCCAGCTCCCCGCCGAGAATCCCTCCGGCCGGCCCTTCGCGGGCGCCGTCTGGGCCTCCGGCCACTGGTACTGGGACGGCAACGAGTGGCGCTTCAACGCCGGCACCTGGCTGGCGCCCATGGACGGCTACCGGTTCATCAACGGCTACTGGGAGCCGGACGGCCGGATGTGGAGGTGGGTGTCCGGCGGCTGGGCCCGGCATGACTCCCCGGTGGTGGAGATTCCCATCGCCGTGGCGAGCGAGGAGCTGTCCACGCAGCAGGCGCCTCCGCCGCTCCGCGTGGAGCACGCGCCGCCGCCGCCAGCCCCCTCCTACGTCTGGACGCCCGGCTACTGGTACTGGGCCGGCGCCAACTACGTGTGGGTGGACGGCATGTGGGCCGCCCCGCCCCGTCCTGGGCTCGTCTACGTGTCGTCCCGGTGGATGCGCCGCGGGCCCTCCTGGTACTTCTCCGCTGGCGGCTGGGCCACCCGAGGCTCGGTGCGTGTCACGGTGCCCGTCTACCGCCACGCGCACATCACCGTGGCGCGCCGGCACCCGCACTACTTCACGCACTCCTGGCGCCGCTACCCGGCGGTGCGCCACCACGTCTACCACCCCGGGAACCACTACCGGCGTGGCCCCGGCCCAGTGCGTCAGCACTACCGTGGCAACAACGGCAATCGCTGGGGCAATGGCAACTACCACCGGGCGTCGCCCGGCGGGGGCGGGGGCCATCACCGCCGAGATGGAGGACATCACCGCCGCGATGGGGGACATCGCGGCGGCCGGGACTGACGCCTCACGGCGCGCTCAGGGAGGCAACCCCACCCCGAGCGCGTCCCGGATGGGGGCCGCCGTGCGCTGCTACTTCGCGCCAGCGGCCTCCGCCGCATCCCGGAAGATGGCCACGGAGGGCTTGCCGTCCTCGCCCACGTAGCCGCGGTACATGCCGGCGGAGTTGAAGGGCATGGCCACGTTGCCCTCGCGGTCCATCGCGATGACGCCGCCCTCGCCGCCGGCCTTCACCAGCACGTCGTTGATGACGACGTCGGCGGCCTCCGGCAACGGCACGTTCTGGTACTCCACGCGGGCGCAGATGTCGTGCGCCACGGTGTAGCGAATGAAGAACTCGCCATGGCCGGTGGCGGACACGGCGCAGCGCGCGTCCGCGTACGTTCCCGCGCCGATGATGGGCGAGTCCCCCACGCGGCCGTAGCGCTTGTTCGTCATGCCCCCGGTGGACGTGGCCGCGGCGAGCGCGCCTGTCTGGTCCAGGGCCACGGCGCCCACGGTGCCGAACTTGTGGTCCCCGCTCACCGGGTCATACCCCGACGGGAGCGAGGAGGACGGCTGCCGCGAGCGCTCCTTCTCCAGCGCGCGCTGGAGTCCCTGCCAGCGGTCCTCCGTGTAGAAGTACTTCGGGTCCACCAACTCCACGCCCTGCGACTTCGCGAAGGCCTCCGCGCCCTCCCCCACCATCATCACGTGCGGCGACTGCTCCATGACGAGCCGCGCCAGCGAGATGGGGTTCTTCACGTGCCGCAGGCCCGCCACGGCCCCCGCCTTGCGCGTCGTGCCATCCATGATGGCGGCATCGAGCTCGTTGACGCCGTCGTGCGTGAAGACGGCGCCCTTGCCCGCATTGAAATACGGAGAGTCCTCCAGGATGCGGACCGCGGCGCTCACGGCGTCCAGCGCGGAGCCGCCGCCGGCCAGCACCGTGTGTCCTGCCTGGAGGGACTGGGTCAGCGCGGCGCGGACCTCCGCCTCGCGCTCCGGGGAGAGATTCTCCCGGGAGATGACACCCGCGCCGCCGTGGATGACCAGCCCCCACTTCGGCTTGGGCGCGGGCACCTCGCGCGAGGTCGGCTGCTCGCTGTCGGTGCGAGCAGCCCCAGTCTGGGTGGCACAGCCCATGGGAGAAAGCAGCATCACGGCACCCACGACGAAAGAACGGCGAAGGAGAACGGAAGCGGCGGACATTCGAAGGACCTCCAGAGCGCTCCGTCGGTAGCACGCCCTCCGGGGAGGCACAACGCGGGGCCCGGCGGGAATGCACAGTGTCGAGACGACCAACCGTTCTGACACAGCGAGGTGTGCGCGATGAAGAAGCTGAAAGGGTTGCGAGTGGCCGTGCTCGCGGCGGATGGCTTCGAACAGGTGGAGCTGACAGCACCGGTGAAGAAGCTGGAGCGTCAGGGCGCCGAGGTGACGATTGTGTCCCCCCACAAGGGCCGCATCCGCGGGATGAACCTTCTCATTCCAGGGAAGAAGGTGAGCGTGGACGCGTCCCTGCGTGAGGTGAAGGCGGCGGACTTCGACGCGGTCCTCCTCCCAGGAGGTTTCGTGAACCCGGACCTCCTCCGGCAAAGCGCGCTCGCGCTCGACTTCGTCCGCGACGCCGACGCGCTGGACATGCCCATCGCCGTCATCTGCCATGGCCCCTGGGTGCTGATTTCGGCGGGACTCGTGGAGGGACGGGCGCTGGCCGCGTGGCCGGGCATCCGCGACGACGTGCGCAACGCGGGTGGCCGCTGGGTGGACGAGCCGGTGATGCGCGATGGCAACTGGGTCTCCAGCCCGGGACCGCGACAGATGTTCGCGTTCATCAAGGGCATGGTGGAGCTCTTCGCGGAGAAGATGCCGGAGGTCACCGCTCGCGCGCCGATGGTCCCCGTGCACCAGGCAGCGCCGTCCCTGTGGCCGAAGCTGCTCGCGGGAACGCTGGCCACCGCGGCGCTCGGAGTGGGCGCGCGGCGGCTCGCCCTGCGCTGAGACGTTTGCCGGCCCTTGGCGAAGCAGCTCGCCGAGGGCCTTCGTCCGGCTGCTACATCCAACCGAGCTGGAGCCGCGCCACGTCCGACATCCGCTCCTGCCCCCAGGGTGGGTCCCAGACGAGCTCCACGCGCGTCTCCGCCACCCCAGGCACCGAGCCCACCTTGGTGCGCACGTCCTCCACCAGCACCGGCCCCATGCCACAGCCGGGCGCGGTGAGCGTCATCTGGATGTCCACCCGCTGCCCGCCTTCCGGCAGCGGCTCCGCCTTGCACGCGTACACCAGGCCCAGCTCGACGATGTTCACCGGAATCTCCGGGTCGTACACCGTGCGCAGCTGCTCCCAGACCTGCTCCTCGTTGAACTCACTGGGGTCACCCGCGGGCCGCTCCTTGGGCGCGTACTCCTCGCCCAGCGCGCCGCCGTCCTTTTCGTCGATGCGGAAGAGCTGACCGTAGGGGTCCTGCACCGTGATGTTGCCGCCGAGCGTCTGCGTCACCTGCAGCTCGGCGCCTTCGGGCAGCACCACCCGGTCCCCGCTGGGGATGATTGTCGCGGACACGTCGCGCTCCAGCACCGCCATCATTCCTCGCATGTGGCCCTCCACCCCTACTCCGTGGACACGGCCTCGCCGCGTCCCTCCAATGCCGCGCGCAGCGTGTGCCAGGCCAGGCTGGCGCACTTCACCCGCGCGGGAAACTCACTGACGCCGGACAGCACCGCCAGCTTGCCCAGCGCGTCCACGTCCACCGACTCCGGACCTTCCGTCACCAGCTTGTGGACGCGCTCGAAGAGGTCCTCCGCCTCCGCGCGCGTCCGGTCCTTCACCGCCCCCGTCATCAACGACGCGGACGCCTTGGAGATGGCGCAGCCCTGACCCTGGAAGGCCACGTCCTTGATGACGCCGCCCTCCACCTTCAGCGTCACCACCAACTGGTCGCCGCACAGCGGGTTGTGGCCCGCCGCCTCCGCGGTGGCGCCCTCCACCACGCGGTAGTTGCGCGGCCGCTTGGAGTGCTCCAGCACGACCTCTTGATAGAGGTCCTTCAAGTCATCCGACGCACTCACTGGAACACCTCCAGGACCTTGTGCAGGCCACGGACGAGCGCGTCCACGTCCTCGCGCGTGTTGTAGAGCGCCAGCGACGCCCGGGACGTGGCCGGCACCTTGAAGTGCTGCATCACCGGCTGCGCGCAGTGGTGGCCCGTGCGGATGCAGATGCCCTCGCGGTCCAGGATGGTGCCCACGTCGTGCGGGTGGACATCCGCCAGCATGAAGGACAACACGCCGGACTTCTCGCGCGCCGTGCCCACCATGCGCAGCCCCGGCACCGACTCCAGCGCCTGCGTGGCGTAGGCCAGCAGCCCCCGGTCGTGCGCGGCGACGTTCTCCATCCCCAGCGCCTCCAGGTAGCGGATGGCCGCCGCCAACCCCACCGCGCCCTCCAGGTTGGGCGTGCCCGCCTCGAAGCGGTACGGCACCCGGTTGTACGTCACCTTCTCCATCGTCACGGAGAGGATCATGTCGCCGCCGCCCTGGTAGGGCGGCATCGCCTCCAGAAGCTCCTTGCGCCCGTACAGCACGCCGATGCCGGTGGGGCCGAACATCTTGTGCCCGCTGAAGGCGTAGAAGTCGCAGCCCAGGTCCTGCACGTCCACGGGGAAGTGCGTCACCGACTGTGCGCCGTCCACCAGCACGGGGATGCCCTTCGCGTGGGCCCGCCGCGTGAGCTCCTTCACCGGCGCCACGGTGCCCAGCGCGTTGGACACGTGCGTCACCGCGAGGATGCGCGTGCGCTCCGTCAGCAGCGCGTCCACGGCGTCCAGCACCAGCTCGCCCCGGTCGTCCACGGGGATGACCTTGAGCACGGCGCCCGTCTGCTCGCACAACATCCGCCAGGGGACGATGTTGGCGTGGTGCTCCATCTGGGTGATGAGCACCTCGTCCCCGGCGCCAATGTGCTTGCGCCCGTACGTCTGCGCCACCAGGTTGATGGCCTCGGTGGTGCCACGCACGAAGACGACTTCCTTCACGTCCCGGGCGTTGATGAAGCGGCGCACCGTCTCACGCGCGCCCTCGTAGGCCTCCGTGGCGCGCTCGGACAACACGTGGACGCCGCGGTGCACGTTGGCGTTGTCGTGCTGGTAGAAGCGCACCAGCGCGTCGATGACGGCCTGCGGCTTCTGCGCCGTGGCGGCGCTGTCCAGGTACACCAGCGGCCGGCCCCGCACCTCCTGGTGGAGGATGGGGAAGTCCTTGCGGACCAGATTCACGTCGAAGCCGCTCATGCCGTCACCTCGCGCTGCGCCGCGCCCGGCAGCTTCAAGGCCAGGAGCGCTTCGATGTTCGCGCGCACAGGGCCGGCGGGCACCGCCTCCACCACCTCACGAGCGAAGGCGTAGGTGAGCAGCCGCTCCGCCTCTGCCTGAGGTACGCCGCGCGAGCGCAGGTAGAACAGCGCCTGCGCGTCCAGCCGCCCCACCGCCGCGCCGTGCGCGCACTTCACGTCGTCCGCGAAGATTTCCAACTGAGGCCGTGCGTCCGCCTGCGCCGACTCCGACAGCAGCAGGTTGCGGTTCTGCTGCCGCGAGTCCGTGCGCTGCGCGTCCTGCCGCACGCGGATGAGCCCGTGGAAGGTGCCGCGTGAGTGACCATCCAGCACGCCCTTGTACAGCTCGCGGCTGGTGCACCGGGGCACCGCGTGGTCCAGCGCCGTGCGGTTGTCCAGGTGCTGCGCGCCCTGCCCCACGTACAGGCCATTCAACGTCGCGTCGCCACCCTCGCCCGCGAAGGCCGCGTGGACTTCGTTGCGCGCCATGGCCCCACCAAAGGCGAAGGCATGCGAGGCGAAGCGGCTGTCCCGCCCCTGCCGCGCATGGAGCGCGCCCACGTGCAGCGCCGCGTCCGCCTCCACCTGGAGCTTGTAGTGGTGGAGGCTGGCGTTGTCGCCCAGCGTCACCTCCGTCACCGCGTTGGTGAACGTCACCGCCGAGCCCGCAGGGCCCGCGCTGGCATACGTCTCCACCAGCGTCGCTTCGCTGCTCTCCCCCGCCACCACGAGGATGCGCGGGCTGGACAACACCGGCGCGTCACCGCGCGTGAGGAACACCACCTGCACGGGCACCTCGCTCAGCGCGCCCGGTGCCAGCCGCAACAGCACGCCCTCTTCCAGCAGCGCCGCGTTGAGCGCGGTGAAGGCGTGCTCGTTCGCCAGGGCCCGCTGCCCCAGCACGGACTCCAGCAGCTCGCCGTCCTCACGCACCGCGTCCCGCAGTGGCTTCAGCGTCAGTCCGCGCGGCAGGCCCGCCACGGACGACAGCTCCGGCGCCAGCCGCCCGTCCACGAACACCAACCGGGGCCCCGGCAGGCCCAGCCGCTCCACCACCGCCGACAGGTGCGCGGTGTCCCGGGGCCCATCCGTCCGCGGAATGAACGCTCCTTCCGCGATGGCCCCCAGCCGGGAGTACTTCCACGCCTCGTCACGCGTCGTGGGCAGGCCCTGCCGCTCGAGGTGGACCAGGGCATCGGCACGCAGACGCTTGAGCCACTGTGGCGCGGACGCCTGTTCGGGCGCCGCCTGGAAGCGCGTGGCCACGTCCAGGTAGTGCGCCAGGGCGGCCGTCATCGCCGTGCCTCCGCCGTCGTCTTCTTTCCACCGTCCAGCCCCAGCCAGCCGTAGCCCTTCTCCTCCAGCTCCAGCGCCAGCTCGCGCCCGCCGGAGCGGACGATGCGGCCCGCCGCGATGACGTGCACCTTGTCCGGGACGATGTAGTCGAGCAGCCGCTGGTAGTGCGTAATCAGCACCATGCCGCGCTCGGGCGAGCGCAGCGCGTTGACGCCGCCCGCCACCGTGCGCAGCGCGTCGATGTCCAGGCCGGAGTCCGTCTCGTCGAGGATGGCCAGCCGCGGCTCCAGCACCGCCATCTGGAAAATCTCGTTGCGCTTCTTCTCGCCGCCGGAGAAGCCCTCGTTCACCGAGCGGTTCATGAAGGCCGCGTCGAGCTGCACCAGCTTCGACTTCTCCTTGGCCAGTTGGAGGAAGTCCATGGCGTCCAGCTCCTCCAGCCCCTTCGCGCGGCGCTGCGCGTTGAGCGCGGTGCGCAGGAAGTGGATGTTGCCCACGCCCGGAATCTCCACTGGGTACTGGAACGCGAGGAACACGCCCGCGGCGGCGCGGTCCTCGGGCGACAGCTCCAGCAGCGGCTTGCCGTCGAACAGCACCTCGCCCTGCGTCACCTCGTAGCCGTCACGGCCCGCCAGCACGCTGGCCAGCGTGCTCTTCCCGGAGCCGTTGGGGCCCATGATGGCGTGGACCTCGCCGGGCGCGACCTCCAGGTCGATGCCCTTGAGGATGTCCTTGCCCGCCACGCGGGCGTGCAGGTTGCGAACAGTCAAAAGCGCCATGCCTACCCCACGCTCCCTTCCAGGCTCACTCCGAGCAGCTTCTGTGCTTCCACCGCGAACTCCATGGGGAGCTCCTTGAACACCTGGCGGCAGAAGCCGTTGACGATCATCGACACCGCGTCCTCCTGCGAGATGCCCCGCTGCCGGCAGTAGAAGAGCTGGTCCTCGCCAATCTTCGACGTGGACGCTTCGTGCTCCACCTGCGCCGACGCGTTCTTCACCTCGATGTACGGCACCGTGTGGGCGCCGCACTTGTCACCGAGCAGCAGCGAATCGCACTGCGTGTAGTTGCGCGCGTTCTCCGCGCTCTTGAGCACCTTCACCAGCCCCCGGTACGTGTTCTGCCCGCGGCCGGCGGAGATGCCCTTGGACACGATGGTGCTGCGGGTGTTCTTCCCGATGTGCACCATCTTCGTGCCCGTGTCCGCCTGCTGCATGTGGTTGGTGAGCGCCACCGAGTAGAACTCGCCCACCGAGTCATCCCCCTTGAGGATGACGCTCGGGTACTTCCACGTAATCGCCGAGCCCGTCTCCACCTGCGTCCACGAAATCTTCGCCGCCCGGTGCGCGATGCCGCGCTTGGTGACGAAGTTGTAGATGCCGCCGCGCCCCTCCGCGTCGCCCGGGTACCAGTTCTGCACCGTGGAGTACTTGATGGTGGCGTTGTCCAAGGCCACCAGCTCCACCACCGCGGCGTGGAGCTGGTTGGTGTCGCGCATGGGGGCCGTGCAGCCCTCCAGGTAGCTCACGTGGGAGCCCTCCTCCGCGACGATGAGCGTGCGCTCGAACTGGCCCGTGTCCGCCGCGTTGATGCGGAAGTACGTGGACAGCTCCATGGGGCAGCGCACGCCCTTGGGGATGTAGACGAACGAACCGTCGCTGAAGACAGCGGAGTTGAGCGCGGCGAAGTAGTTGTCCGAGTACGGCACCACCGAGCCCAGGTACTTCTTCACCAGCTCCGGGTGCTCGCGCACGGCCTCGGAGAACGAGCAGAAGATGACGCCCGCCTTGGCCAGCTTGTCCTTGAACGTGGTGGCCACCGACACCGAGTCGAAGACGGCGTCCACCGCCACGTTCTGGAGCAGCTTCTGCTCATGCAGCGGGATGCCGAGCTTCTCGTAGGTGCGCAGAATCTCCGGGTCCACCTCGTCCAGGCTGGCCTTCACCGGCTTCTGCTTCGGCGCCGAGTAGTAGCTGATGGCCTGGTAGTCGATGGGCGCGTAGGTGACGGCCTGCCACGTGGGCTCCTTCATCGTCTTCCAGTGGCGGAAGGCCTTGAGGCGCCAATCGAGGAGGAACTCCGGCTCCCCCTTCTTCGCGGAAATCTGGCGGATGACGTCCTCGTCCAGCCCGGGGGGAAACGTGTCCGATTCCACCTGGGTGACGAAGCCCGCCGCATACGGGCGGCGCGTCAGTTCCTGGAGGGTTTCGGTGCTCATGAGCGGACTCCTGTCGCGGAAGCGGGAGGGGGGTGGCCAGCGGCCGGGGAAGGCGCCGGGCGAGAGGGTGTCCCCAGGCCCACGAGGCGCTCTGGCACGCGGGGCGCGGGGGCGATGAGGTCCGCCAGCGTCAGCCGCCCCAGGGCCTCCTGGATGGCGTCGTTGATGAGGCGCCAGTGGCCCCGCACCTGACAGACGGACTCCAGCTCACAGGGCGCACCCCCGGAGGTGTGGACGCCACACTCCGTGAGGGCGACCGGCCCCTCGAGCGCGGTGACCAGTTCGGCCAGCGGAAGCTCATGGGCCGGGCGTGCCAGTCCGTAGCCGCCGTTGGCGCCACGGTGCGACACCACGAGCGCCGCCTGGAGCAGGCTCTTGAGCACCTTGCTGGCCGAGGGAAGTGGCACGCGCGTGCGCGCCGCCAGCTCACGGGTGGTGCGCGTGTCACCCTCCGCGCGAGCCAGCTCGGTCATCAGCACGATGCCGTAGTCGGTCATCTTGCTCATCCGGAGCATGGGTGCGGGTGTCTCCTCTCTGGGTCCAGGCGCCGAAAAACCTCGGGCCACGGGGGACCTCATATGTAATCAGGACCGTTTCAGTCCACATTGCAATTTGAATCCCACCCTGAAGCGCCGCTGGTTGGAGGGCGGGGGGGAGAGGGATAGGGTGACGCCACCGTCCCCCGGAGGAACCTTGCCGATGCGCCGTCCCCTGATACTGCTCGCGACCCTGGCCCTGGCCGTGGTGGCCTGCGAGAAGAAGAACGCGCCCGCCGCGCCCTCGCCGGAGGGGCAGGCGACCGGGGCACCGGCTGCTCCGGTGGACTCGAACACGATTCTGCTGGGAGAAGTCGGCAGCCTCACGGGGAGCGAGGCGACCTTCGGGGTGTCCGCGCGCAACGGCATCGAGCTGGCGCTGAACGAGGCCAACGAGGCGGGCGGCGTGAAGGGCAAGAAGCTCCAGGTGCGCGTCTACGACAGCCAGGGCCGGCCGGAGGAAGGCGCCCAGGCCGTGACGCGGCTCATCACCCAGGACAAGGTGGTGGCGATTCTCGGCGAGGCGGCCTCGTCGGTGTCCATGGCCATGGCGGAGAAGGCGCAGGCGGGCAAGGTGCCCATGGTGACGCCCACGTCCACCGCGCCGGAAGTGACGCAGAAGGGCGACTACATCTTCCGCGTCTGCTTCATCGACCCCTTCCAGGGGCTCGCCATGGCGAAGTTCGCGCGGGAGAACCTGAAGCTGTCCCGCGTGGCGGTGCTGCGCGACAACAAGAGCGCGTTCTCCATGGGCCTGGCGGACGTGTTCACCGCCAGGTTCAAGGAGTTCGGCGGCGAGGTGCCGGGCGACGAGAGCTACTCCAAGGGCGACACGGACTTCCGCGCGCAACTGACGTCCCTCAAGCGGCTGAAGCCGGACGCCGTCTTCGTCCCTGGCTACTACACGGACGTCGGCATCATCGCGCGGCAGGCGCGTGAAATCGGGCTCAAGGTGCCGCTGCTCGGCGGCGACGGCTGGGACTCCGACAAGCTGTACGAGCTGGGCGGCTCCGCACTGGAGGGCAGCTACTTCGCCAACCACTACTCTCCGGACAACCCGGACCCGCTGCTCCAGAAGTTCCTGGCCCGCTACAAGGCCACCTACGGCAGCGTGCCGGACAGCGTGGCCGCGCTGGCGTACGACGCGGCGCGGGTGACCATCGACGCCATGAAGCGCGCGCCGGACCTGAGCGGCCCTTCGCTGCGCGACGCGATTGCCGCGACGAAGGAGTTCCCGGGCGTGACAGGCAAAATCACCCTGGACGCCAACCGCGACGCGGTGAAGGAGGCTGTGGTGCTCAAGGTCTCCGGCGGCAAGGCGGAGTTCGTCACCACGGTGACGCCGTAACCGCGGCGCCCAGGCCCCCGTGCCTCAGATGGGGGCCTGGATGACGTAGTAGATGGAGTTGAAGTAGCGGTGCAGCGCGTTGAGCAGTTGCACCAGGAAGGGCCACCCCATCGTGCTGAAGCCCAGCAGGGCCGCGGTGACGATGGCGTACTCCACCATGGACTGGCCGCGGGCGGACCGCGACGGACGCAGGGACTTCCTCATGGGGCAACGCTCCGGCGTAGCAGCGTGAGCTGGACCTCGA
This sequence comes from Myxococcus sp. AB056, assembly GCF_006547365.1. Lineage (NCBI taxonomy): Bacteria > Pseudomonadati > Myxococcota > Myxococcia > Myxococcales > Myxococcaceae > Myxococcus > Myxococcus sp. AB056. Next base: position 24,024 of record NZ_VHLB01000078.1, read on the forward strand.
CTCCCGAGCCCGGCGAGAGGCCACGCAGCACCGCGCGGCCGCTCACGGACTCCTTGAGCACTTCGAAGGCGATGCCGTTCGGCGCCACCGGCGCGAGCGTTCCCACCTGCCAGCCGCGCTCACGGAAGAGGGCACCGTAGCGCTGCGCCGCCGCGTCCGGCGAGTCCGCCTGGAGCTGGCCCGTCACCACGTGGTGCGAGGCGCCCTCCAGGTTGAAGTTCACGGTGCGCGTCTCCGCGAGCTCGCCGGGCACGGGAAGCCAGTCGGGCACGGCCGCCGCCCGCGCCAGCATGGCGCCCACCTGGCCGGCGGAGACGAGCACCAGCGTCTCCCCCCCTTGCGCCAGCGTGGACACCAGCCGCACCTCTTCCGTGGCGGGGCTCCAGTAGCCCACGTAGCCGCCCTTCTCCCCGTGGCGTTGGTGCAGCACCGGCAGCCCCTTGGCGAGCAGCGCCTGTGTGTAGTGCTCCAGGACCTTCGCGGGCGCGTCTTGCGTGGAGAACCACGCCACCGCCATGGGCGCCCCGGGCCCCAGGTAGTCGGCGGCGAGCGGTTCGGGACGGGTGGCGTTGGGGTACGGCGGGAAGTGGACCAGTGCTCGCTGGAGGATGGCCTCCTCCGCGGGCGTGCGCACCCACCCGCGGGAGGATGTCTCCACCTCGGTGCCCAGCTCCGGCGGGCTCCATTCCTGATGACTGTCGCTGCCCCGGTAGACGGCGTGCTCCCATGAGAAGCCGATGAGACCGCCCACCACCGCCACGGAGAAGAGCAGCGCGGGAATCCGGACGACGGGGCGCGAGGCGGCAACAGGCATCAGCACGACTCCGACCTCGCGCAACCCAGGTACCAGTTGCCACGCGCCTCGTAGGTGCGCTGGTTGTTGTTGCTCCCCCAGTCCTGCCACTCGTTGCTGAAGTAGCCCTGGCGGCCTCCCTGCTGCTCGACTTCCTCCACGGCGCCGTCACCACTCTGGTCGGGCTTGATGGCGAGGCTGGGATTGCGAGGGTCATCCCCAGGCGTCCGGTAGCTCTGGGACTCCAGCCTCAGGCTGTCATGGAGGAGCCCCGAGCTGATGGCCTGGTTCACCAACCGCTCGGACGCGCTCGACATGTCGGTGAAGCCGCTGTTGTCCTCGTTCTGGTAGAGCTGGGTGACGCGCTCGTGCATCCCTCGCCCACCCGCGGTGCCCGGCCGCACGTCCGCGTGCTCCGTGAGCGCCCAGGTGTCGGTGAGGATGGCAATCTGCTCCCAGGGGAGCAGGTAGACGTTGTCGCCTCGGGCATGGCCCTCCGGGAGCGTTTCGCCCGTTGCGTTTCTGTGGATGCCGTTGGCCCGCTCCTGCTTCTCCTTGGCCAGCTTCACCTCGGAGAACTCCGGCAGGAACGACTCCGGCAGGAGGTAGTTCTGGACGCCCAGGCGCGCGGAACAGCGGATGAGGCCGCCCCGCCCGAAGGTGTCCATGAAGGACTGGTGGAGTGAGACGCCGTACGCGCCCACGGCCTGTGCATCCAGGGTGCAGTACACCTGCCGTGCGCCAGGATTGAGCCAGCACGCATGGGCGACTACGTCCGTGTGGTGGTCTTCTGAATCGGGATCAGCGCTGCACTCCGGCCCCTTTCCTGGGCCGTAGCTGTCGATACCCGACTCGTGGTCGCAGTACATGTACCGCGAATAGGCCTGCGCCATCTCGAAGCCGGAGAAGGCCTCCGTCGTCGTCCCCCCGTCCTCCGTCGCGACGCTCTCGGGCTCCTTCTCATAGTCCAGGACGGTGTAGTCCCAGGCCGTGGACAGGGAGGTCTCCTGCGAGTCCAACATGTGGCGCAGCAGGTCGAAGAGGAACAACGAGTAGAGGAACACGGGGACGATGACGAGCATGCACACCGCCATCTCCACGGCCGCGGCACCTCGCCTGGATGCGCGCTTCACAGGGACACCCCCGGGACCCGCGCCAGCCTGGACGCGTCCGTGTTACCTGCCGCTTCCAGGACCTCCGCGGCCTCGTCGGATGAGATGGGGTGCAGCTTCGCGCGCCAGTAGGGACTGAAAAGGTTGGGCGCCTCACGCCAGCCATTCGCGCCGAAGCGGTGGTAGTAGACGAGCGCCTTGGAGAGCGCCACGCCCTCCTGCGCCGCGAGCGTCAGCGTCGCGGTCCCCTGCGCGCCATGGTCCAGTTGAATCTGGGCCGACGCGTTCAACTCCCAGGGCGCCCGGCTCGGGTCGCCGACCCGGAGTCGCCGCGTCAGGTAGCTGTACACGCGCGGCTGCCCCCAATCCCTGCCAGAGGAGGGGTTGGCTCGGAACTTCATGAAGCAGTTGCCCGACCGGGCGCAGCCCGACAATGCGTTGGCGTTGACACCCTCGAAGTTGTGCGAGCCCGAGTGCGCGCCACCCGGGGTATGGTCACCCCCGTTGGCATCGCTCCAGACTTCCGCCTCGTAGTCGGTGGTCGACGTGAGCTGGTGCTCCCAGGTGTTCCGAATCGCCCCTTCCTCTCGCGCGGCAATCGTCGTCCCCTGGTTACCGCCTTGCTTCCCGCCGTCGTTGACCTGGCCCTTGTCCTGAACCGACTTCGCCGTTCCCTCGTGGGAGGTCACCGTGTACAGCTTCTTCTGTGCGATGTCCCGAAGGTCCCGGATGACGTCCTCATGCAGGTACGGGGGCTTTGCAACCCCGCGCGCTCCGGTCTTTCGTGCCGCCGGCCAGCCAGAACGGGTGGCGTTGGAGATTTCCGTCATGACCCTGGCGAGCGCTTCGGGCGAAGCGTTCTCCACGCTCCCCCGGCAGTTCATCCCATCCACCGCGCAGTTGAATTCATTCGCGTTGAGCCCCCCCACGGCCTGCGGCAGCGCACCCACTTCCGGCGCGGTGTAGTCCGCCAGGAGCGACAAGCCATGGCTGCGGCCATCCTGGATGGCCTGGAGCGTCTGGGAATGCGCCTCACGCTGAGAGGCATGCAGGTTGTCCACCATGACGTCGAGCCCCCGAATCGCGGCGTTGAAGCTGGACTCCAGGGCACGGACCTTCTGGTCGTACTCACGGCCCGCGTTGGCGAACTCGGTCGCGATCTTCGTCGCTTCCATGGAGTGCACGCAGTGCTCGTAGCACCCCTTGCAACTGCACATGATTTTCTCGCGCCTTGCGAACTCCTTGAAGTTCGCCTCCGAGGCCCGCATCATCGAACCCGTCACGCTCGCCGCCGCCATGTATGCGTGGAGGCTGTTCATCGCGACGTAGGAAGCCGCGATGGCCCGGTTGCTGACTGCATAGTAATTGAGCGACCGCGCCTCCAGGACCGCCATGGAGTACGCCAACGCGTCGCTGTGCTGCTGCAAACCCATCTTCTGCCGCAGCGCATGTGCGAGGTTGAAGCTCAGCGTCACCATCAACGCGAGCACCAGGAAGGACAGCGCTCCCAGGACAATGGATTGCCCTCGCTGCGCGCGTCTCCTGGCCGAGGCGCTCACGGCGCCTTGCCTTTGTAGGAGAATGGGAAGACGCATTCGTTGCTCCCTGGGAGGGCTGCCCGGTTGAGGAAGAAGTTGGACTGCATCCGCATGGTGTAGGTGGCGCGAATGGGGGTGATGTAGACTTTCTGCGCAGCCGCCTGCTCCAGGAGGGACTCCGTGCGGTCCGGTTTGTCGCCCTGCTTCTTTGGGTCGGTAGGCTTGCGATACATTCGCAATTCCTTCCGCAGCTCGCGGCCACGGGTGGATTGGTAGATGACCCAGTCCGCGAAGGGGATGATCATCCGGTAGTTGAACGTCACCTGGACGCGCAGCTTGGTGCGGTGGCTCTCCTTCCAGCCCGTGGGCGCGGTGTTCCGGGGGTCATCGAAGTCCAGCTCCGGACCCCCTCCACCGACGTCGCTCCGCGTGGGGCCGCAGACGGTGACCTGCGCGTGTTTCAGTGACGTACCGGGAATCTGGTTGCCCGACACGTCACGCCACTTGGCCTGGAACTCCGCCGCGCTTCCCACCGGGGGGATGTAAGCCCCCTTCTGCCCGGGAACGCTCAGCATCGGCATCAGCACCGCGAGCGCGGCCTTCTCCATCTCCTCGACCTTGGCGCTGTTCAGCGACCCAGCCCGCACAGCCTTGTAGGCGGCGTACTTGGTCAGCAGCCGCGCCTGGTGCATCAGCCCCAGCTGGAGGATGCCCAGGATGAGGAAGACGAACAGGGGAAGGACAATGGCAGCTTCGACGGCCGCCTGGCCCGACTGATTCCTCTCACGAATGCTGCCCATGGCGCCAAAGACTACCCAGCGCCCCCCGCAAAAAGGAAAACCCAGGCCCCTCCCGGCCCGCAAATAATGACATCCACTGTCGGGCGCCAAACAGACGCCACCCACAGGGACTGGAAATGGCTCCAAACCCAACACCAGACAAACCCTGTCAGGCAGGCAGCCAGACAGGGGCTTGCCTAGCGCCGCCGGACAATCTCCTGGATGAGTTCGACGTAGCGGCGGTTCTTCGGGTTCAGCTTGAACGCCTTGCGGAACGCGTCTTCGGCCTGCCCCCACTGGCCTTCGCCCTGGGCCACTTCACCCAGGAAGGCCCAGCCCTCCTCCAGCGTGGGCTCCTGGCGCAGCACCTCCTGCAACTCCTGCTGCGCCAGCCGTCCGTGCGCCTCCGGCTTCATCAGATAGCGCGCGTAGGCCCGGTAGGCCTGGTACAGCGGCTTCGGGTCGATGTCGCAGGCGTACTCGAAGTACTCGAAGGCCCCCGCGTGGTTCCGCGCGGCCAGCCGGCGCTTCGCCTCGTCGAACTGCGTCGTCGCATCCAGCAAGTCCGTGCGGATGCGGAACTGCTCGGCCGTGGTGGGCCGCGTGCCCCGGTCCTTCTCCCGATGCGCCGCGCGCCGCTTGCGCCACAGCAGGTTCTGCTCCGCGTCCGACAGCGCGCCAAACGCCTTCGCATGGGCCGCCAGCAGCACCTCCGCCTTCTCACGGAGCTCCGGCGTGTGGAAGCGCAGGGGTGCGTAGCGGTCCGCCAGGGCCAGGAAGGCCTTGCGCAGCGGCACCGGCTGCACGTCCTCGGGCACGTCCAACAGCGCGAAGGGGTCCTTGCTCCGGTGCGACATGAAGGCGCCCACCAGGGCATTGCGCGCCGCCTCGTCCTCGTCGGAGAACGGCGTCCCCTGCGGAGCGGGCGCCGCCACCGGAGGCGCCACCGGTTCGGGCGCGGCGGGCGCCGTCCCCTTCCCCGCGCTCAGCCGGGCCGCCTTCGCGTCCACGTCCTCCACGAAGCCCGCGACCTCCAGCAGGCACAACGCGTACAACCGCCGGAGCACCACCTCCGTGTCGAACCCGGTGCGCTCCATCAGCTCCCCGAAGGTGGGGCGCAGCCGGAGCGCCTGGAACAGCCGCGCGTCCTTCGACGACAGCTTCAGCCCCGCCTCCGCGCCCGGCATCTGCCCGAAGCGGCGCTCGTCCGTGAAGGTGAAGTGCGTGGCCACCGCGTCGAAAGGCATCACGTTGGCCACCCCCGTGAGGATGAGCTGGCCCGTGTTCGTCCGCACGCTGGCGTCCGGAGGCTCCACGTCGGCGATGAGCCGGTACTTCGCGTCCACCCAGCGGAAGCAGTCCAGCAGCTTGTGCGCCAGGTTCGCCTGCAATTGCTTGTACAAATCGAAGGGACTGATGAGGCCCTTCTGCACCAGCAGGCCGCTGAGCGGCACCTCCGCGGAGATGCTCTCCGCCAGCGCCTTCTGGTAGTCCGTCTCCGACAGCTTGCCCTTCTCCACCAGGTACTTGCCCAGCGTCTCGTGGAGGAGGTTGGACTGGCACGCCACCGGCGCGCCGTCCTCGAAGACGATGCGCTTCTCCCGCTGGCGCACCTTCAATTCCAACGTGCAGGTGCGCTCCTCCGCCATCAGCGCGTGAAGCAGCAGGGGGAACGGCGTATCGGCCAGCACTCCCTCCCGCTGGCGGAGGACCTGCGACGGCGTGGGGAACATGGGCGAGAGCCTAGCGCTACTCGCCCTGGTACTCCTCCATCCCCGACGCAGTGGGTGGCGCGTCATACACGTCGTAGCCGTAGCGGCCGCCGTAGCCTCGCTCCGGGGTCACTCCGAACCGGGGCAACATGGACGCCAGCAGGCCCAGCACCAGGGCCACGGCCGCCGCGTACATCAACGGCCGGCTGGGCCGCGCGCGCCAGGCCCACTTGCGCTCCCGGCGTCGCTGGAACCGGGGCGCCACCACGTATTCGGACCAGGCCAGGTCGCGCATCCGCTTCGCGTCGTCGCCGCGGCCCGCCCGGCTCAGGGCCTTGGCCAGCAGGTAGCGGCCCTCCACCGTGCCGTGTCGCACCTTGCAGTAGCGCTCCAGCGCCTCCACCGCGCCCGGCACGTCGCCGCGCTTCAGCCGGAAACGGCCGCGCTCCAGGTCGATGGCGCCCAGCTTGTGGTCCGGGTCCAGCTTCGCCGCCTCGTCCAGCAGCAGCTCGCCGCGCTGCGCGTCCCCGGCGCCCAGGTAGGCCACGCCCAGCAGGTACAGCGTGTCCACGTCCTCGTCGCCCGCCTCCAGGTTGGGCTTGAGGATGTCCACCGCCTCGGCGTAGCGGCGCTGCTCCACGCGGATGTCCGCCAGCTCGTGCCGCGCGCGCCGCTCATGCGGGTTGGTGAGGATGGTGCCCGCCAGTTGCCCCGCGCGCTGGAAGCGCTTGAGCAGCCGCACCGGGCTGGGCAGCACCTGCCACGTGAAGCGGTCCGCCACGAAGATGATGACGATGATGAGGCCCAGCGACAGCAGCGGGCTGCCCGTCAGCAGGGTGAGGAACAGCCACAGTATCCACTTGCTCATACGCCTCTCGAAATCCGTTCCAGTGGACGCCGCCTAGAGCAGCCGCGCGCACACGGCGCTGTGGACGTCCGCGCCCTTCTCCGTCAATGCCAGCCGCCCGCCCCGCAGCGTCGCGAAGCCGTGCGCCACCAGCCGCGCGACTTCCGCCCGACGGGGCTCCACCGGCTGCCCATATCGCTCGCAGACGGCCTCCCAGTCCACGCCCGACACCAGCCGCAGTCCCATGGACAGGCGCTCCGCGAAGAGTTCCTCCGGGCCCAGCGGCTCGCGGCCTTCCTCTGGCAGCCGCCCCGCCTCCGCCTCCACGAGGTAGCGCTCCGCGCTGCGCAGGTTCACGTACCGGTGCGGCTGGGGCGACAGCAACATGCCCGTGGCCCCCACGCCCAGCGCCAGGTACTCCCCGCCCGTCCAGTACAGCGCGTTGTGCCGTGAGCTGAACCCCGGCCGCGCGTGGTTGGACACCTCGTAGCGGTGCAGCCCCGCCGCCCCGTACACCTCGCGCACCACCCGCGCCATGTCGACCACGGTGTCGTCGGGCGGCAGCTCCAGCTCGCCGCGCTTGAGCCGCTTCGACAGGGGCGTGTCCTCCGCCAGCACGTCGCGCTCCACCGTCAGCGCGTAGGTGGACAGATGCTCGGGGGCCAGCGCCACCGCCCGGCGCGCATCCGCCTCCACCTGCGCCACCGTCTGCCCGTGCACGCCATAGATGAAGTCCATGGCCACCACCGGGAAGGCCGCGCTCCGGGCCGCGTCCACGGCCCCTTCCACCATGGCCGCGTCATGCGCGCGCCCCAACGCCTTGAGCGTCTCCGGCTGGAAGGACTGCACGCCCAGCGACAGCCGGTTCACCCCCGCCGCGCGGTAGCCCGCGAAGCGCTCCGCGTCCGCGCGCTCCGGATTGCCCTCCAGCGACACCTCCACGCCAGGCGCCACCCGCAGCCTCGCGGCGATGCCGTCCAGCACCTGGGCCACGTAGCGCGGGTGCCACAGGGACGGCGTCCCACCGCCCAGGAAGATGGAGTCGAGCACCTTCCCCGCGAGCGAGGGCTCGGCGGCCAGCCGGGTATCCAGCTCCGCCAGCACCGCGCGGGCGTAGCGCTCCTCCGGCACCTGCCGCGCCACCGCCACCGCGAAGTCGCAGTAGGGGCACTTCGCGAGGCAGTACGGGAAATGCAGGTACAGCCCGAAGCGGGCCGCCGGCATTCCCGTGAGGGCATCCACTGGCGCGTCGAAAGGCATGAAGGAAAAACCTCTACCTCTTGCCCTTCAATTGCGCCTCCAGCCGGGCAATCTTCGCCTTGTAGCCCGCCGCGTTCTCGAGCGCTGTCTCGGCCGCCACCAGCTTGCGCTTGAGGTTGGCCGCGTCCGCCTTGAGCTGCTCGCGCTCCGCCTCCCAGTCCGCTGGCGCACCCGCGCTCTGGGAGGGAGTCCCCGGCTGCTCGGCCAGCTTCGCCTCGAGCGCCCGCCGGGCGTCCTGCTCCGCCCGCAGCGAGGCTTCCACGTCGGCCCGCTTCTGCTCCTCGGCCTTCAGCGACGCCTCGATGCGCGCCAGCTTCGCCTCGGTCGCAGCGCGCGCCGCGTCCGACTTGCCGGCTGACGCGGCCTGGGCCTTCGCGCCTTCCAAGGCCCCCTCCATCATCTTCAGCCGGCCCTGGAGGCGCTCCACCTTGTCCGCCTCGGCGCGCGCGGCCTCCAATTCCTCGGTGAGCGAGGCCACCTGCGCCTCGGCGCCGCCCTGCCCCACCGTCAGCGACTCCACCTGGGCCTCGGCCTGGGCCGCCTTCACCTCCGCATCGGTGCGCTCGGCCTCGGCCGCCTCGCGGCGTGCACGCTCCAGCGCCAGCGCCTCCTGGGCCTTCGCCACCTCTGCTTGCAGCCGCACCAGCTCCGCCTCGCGCTGGCCGGACGCAGTCTCCAGCATGGACACCCGGGCGGCCAGGCCGACGCGCTCGGCGTCCTTGGTGGCCGCCTTCAGCTCCACCGCGGCGAGCTGCTCCTTCCACGACGCATGGTCCGCGTGCGCGGCCTCCACCGCCGCCGTCAGCTCGGACACCTTCGTCTCGGCCTGCTGCACCGCCTCGCCCAGCGCCGCCGCGTCCGCTTCCATGCGGTCGCGCAACGACACCTGCTCCACCTCGGCGGCTTCCAGCGCCTCCTTCAGCGCCGCGGCCTCGCCTTCCGCCAGCTGCGCCCGCTCACTGGCCTGTGCCAATCCCTCTTCCAGGGCCAGTGAGCGCTCCTCGGCCTTCGCCGCCTCCGCCTCCAGCTTCGCCTTGAGCTGGGTCAGCTCCGCCGTGCGCGCTTCCAGCGCCTGACGCAGCGCGGGCAGCTCCGCGGCCTCGGTGGTGCGCGCGGTGAGCGCCGCGCGCAGGCCCACGATTTCGGCGTCCTTCAGCGCCAGCGAACGCTCCAGCTCCGCCACCTGCTCCTGCAGGGTGCGCAGCCCGTCCTCCACCACCGCCAGCTGCTTGCGCGCCTCGTCGCGCTCGGCCTCCAGCGTGCCCGCGCGGCCCTGGGCCTCCTCCAGCGAGTTCTTCGACCAGTCGCTCTCGCTCTCCAGCGCGCTCAGCCCGGACTGGGCCTCCGCCAGCGCGGCCTCCAGCTGCGCGGTGCGCAGGCTCAGCGCGTCCTTCTCCGCCGACGCTGCCTCCAGGTCGGTGGTCAGCCGCTCCACGTCGGCGATGGCCTGCTGGTACTGCTCCTGGACGGCCTCCAGGGCGCCCTGGGCCTCGGACTTCTCCGCGGCCAGCTCCGCCACGCGGTCCTGGGCCAGCGACAGCGCTTCCTTCGCGCCAATCAGCTCCTCGGCCACGGCGCCACGGGCCTCGCGCTCCTCCTGGAGCTCCGCCGTCAGGCGCGGCACGTCGGATTCGACCTCCGCCAGCGCGCGAGACAGGTCCTTGCGGTCCGCCTCCACCGCGGAGAGCTCTTCCTGGAGGCTGGCGAGCCGCGACTGGGTCTCCGCCTCCGCCCGGGCCAGCTCCTCCTGGAAGGCGGAGACACTGGCCTTCGACTCCGCCAGCTCCTTGCGCGCCAGCGTCAGCGACTGCTTCACGCCGTTGAGCTCGCCGTCGCGCTCCGCGTACAGCGTCCGGGCCCGCGCCAGGGTCTCCGTCTTCTGGCGGACCACGGCCCGGAAGTACTCCAGCTTGTCCTCGGGCGAGCCGCCCATGGGCATCCGGATTTCGGGCGGCTCACCGAATGGATCATTCCCCGGGGCCCGCGCGGCGCGGACGGCGGGGGCAGCAGCAGCGGCAGCCGGGGACGCGGGCGCCTTCGGGGACGCGGGCGCTCCCGTGCCCTTGGGCACGGCGGCCAGGGGGGCGGCCGGACGGCGCGGCGGCAACGGAGGCGGAGCGGCGGGCGGTGGAGCCGAGGGCGGTGGCTTTGGCAAGGGCCTGGAGGCCACGGGGGCGGGGGCGGCGGGGGCCACCGAGGCACCGGTGTCTTCCAGGTCCAGGCTTTCGCGCAGGTCCGCGAGCGGATCCACCTCTTCCGGAGGTGACGGCATGGGCGGGCGCAGGTTACCCCCCGAACGGGCTCACGACCAGAGACGCGTGGGCATGTGCGCGTCCGAAGTCCATCCATCCGGTCGGACGGCAGCCGTACAGTCTCCTCGACGCCGAGGCTCCCAGGCGTTAGCCAGTGAGGGAAAACATCACACCTCGCCTTGCCCTCCCAGTGGGCCGGTGACAGCTTCGGAAGTTTCTATGGCCATCCGCTACGCGCTACCCAACGGGCTTACCGTCGTCTTCGAGGAGCAGCACGCCGCCAAGGTCGCGGCCTTCCAGGTCTGGGTCAAGGCCGGGAGTGCCGACGAGCGGCCGGACCAGGCAGGGCTGGCCCACCTGCACGAGCACATGCTCTTCAAGGGCACCGAGCGCCGCGGCCCCGGTGAGGTCGCCCGGGACGTGGAGTCCCATGGCGGCGAAATCAACGCCTGGACCTCCTACGACCAGACCGTCTACCACATCGTCATCGCCAGCCAGTTCGCCCGGATGGGCCTGGACATCCTGGGCGATGCGGTGCGCCGGTCGGCCTTCGACGCGGGCGAGCTGTCGCGCGAAATCGAGGTGGTGTGCGAGGAAATCAAGCGCAGCCAGGACACGCCGTCCCGCCGCGCCTCGCGTGACCTCTTCTCCACCGCCTACCAGGTGCACCCCTACCGGCTGCCCGTCATCGGCACCGAGGAGAGCGTGCGCAGCTTCACGCGGGAGAAGGTGCTGGAGTTCTACCACCGCCACTACACGCCCAAGAACCTGGTGCTGTCGGTGGCGGGAGACTTGCGCGAGGCGGAGCTGCGCGAGTGGGTGGACGACATCTTCGGCGGCGACTGGGGCCGGCCGTATGAGGGCCGGGTAGCGCGCGCCCCGGAGCCCGTGGCCGCGGGCCGGCGCATCCTGCTGCGCCCGGACGAGGTGAAGGAGGCCTACCTCCACCTGGCCTTCGGGATTCCCCAGGCGGACCACGAGGACGTGCCCGCGCTGGACGTGCTGGCGATGATTGCCGGCCAGGGAGACGCGTCCCGGCTGGTGCGCGAGGTGAAGCGCCGCCACAACCTGGTCAACGACATCCACACCTTCGCGTATACGCCCACGGACCCGGGCCTCTTCTCCGCGTCGCTGACGCTCCAGCCCGCCAACGCCGTCCGGGCGCTGGAGGAGACGGCGCGGGGGCTGGCCACGCTGCGCGCCACGCCGGTGACAGCGGAGGAGCTGGCCACGGCCAAGGCGCTGGTGGAAGCGGAGGCCGTGTACCAGCGCGAGACGGTGCAGGGCGTGGCCCGGAAGATGGGCTTCTACCAGTCCGGCATGGGCAGCCTGGAGGCGGAGGCCCGCTACTACGAGGCCGTGCGCAACCTCACGCCCGAGCACCTGCGCGCCGCCGCCGAGCGCTACCTGCGCTTCGACCGCGCCGTCGTCACCGGCCTGCTGCCGGAGGGCACGCCGCTGACGGAGGCGCAGGTCCACGAGGTGCTGGATGCCGTGGACCGCGCGCCCGCCGCGGCGCCGCCCGAGCGCAAGCCGCGCAAGGTGGCCGTGAGTGACTCGCCGGTGCGCATCCTGAAGGGCACGAGCGCTGGCCCCAGCGACATCATCACGGAGAAGCTGCCGTCGGGCGCGACGATTGTCGTGCGCGTGGAGCCCGCGGTGCCGCTGTTCGCCATCCGCGCCGCCTTCGCGGGCGGTCTGCGCTACGAGACGCCGGAGGACAACGGCATCACCACGCTGCTCACCCGCAGCATCACGCGGGGGACGCCGACGCACGACGCGGAGGAGGTCTCCGACCTCATCGACGCGTACGCGGGCAGCCTGGGTGGCCAGGGTGGGCGCAACTCGGTGGGCCTGCGCGGGGAGTTCCTGTCGCGCCACTTCGAGCCGGCCTTCCGCCTCTTCGCGGATTGCCTGCTGAATCCCTCGTTCCCGGAGGCCGAGGTCGCCCGCGAGCGCACGCTGCTGCTCCAGGACATCCTCACGCGCGAGGACAAGCCGTCCAGCGTGGCCTTCGACCTGTTCAGCAAGACCATCTACCGCACGCACCCCTACCGGATGCCCACCACGGGTGAGCAGGCGTCCGTGGAGAAGCTGACGCCGGAGCTGCTGCGCGCGTGGCACGCGGCGCACATGGACCCGTCACAGCTGACGCTCAGCGTGGTGGGCGACGTGAAGGTGGACGAGGTGATGGCCCTGGCGCGCGAGTACTTCGGCGCGTCGCGCGGCAAGGCGGCCCCGCCGCCGAAGGTGGCGCTGGAGGCGCCCCTGGAGGGGCCTCGCGAGGCGAAGAAGGTGTTGGCTCGGGCCCAGGCGCACCTGGTGCTCGGCTTCCCGGGCATCCGGGTGGGCGACCCGCAGCAGCACGCGCTGGAGGTGCTCTCCACGGTGCTGTCCGGCCAGGGCGGACGGCTCTTCGTGGAGCTGCGGGACAAGCGCTCCATGGCGTACAGCGTCAGCTCGTTCGCCATCGAAGGCGTGGATCCGGGCTACTTCGCCACGTACATGGGCACCAGCCCGGAGAAGGTGGACGCGGCGCTGGCCGGCATCCGCGCGGAGCTGGAGCGCGTGCGCGACGAGCCCATCCCCGCCGAGGAGCTGGCGCGCGCCAAACAGCACCTCATTGGCACGCACGAGATTGGCTTGCAGCGCAACGGCTCGCGCGCGGCGCTGCTGGCGCTGGACACCTGCTACGGCCTGGGCCTGGAGAACTTCCTCCACTACGCGGACCACGTCGCCAAGGTGACGGCGGACGACGTGCGCGAGGTGGCGCGCAAAATCATCAACTTCGACCGCAGCGCGCTGGCGGTCGTCGGTCCGTAGCGACGCGGTGTCCCTCGGGAGGACACGCCGCCCCTAGAGGGCGGTGCTCCCGAGGGCGCCTTCGATGGCTTCGAGCAGGGGCTGTGCCGGAGCGCCCGGAAGCGTCGCGCAGCCCCGCGCCAGCTCGCGCTTCATTCGCAGCCGGTCCGGCTGTGAGCGCGCCTCTCCGGCCAGCGCCTGCGGGTCCACCGGCGTGGCCAGCAGCGTCGCGCAGGTGCGGAAGGTCTCCAGCCGGTCCAGGTCCTCTTCTTCCAGCGTGACGGGCGTACCATCCAGCGCCAGTCCGACGAAGGACAACTGCCGAATCTCATCCGCCGTCAGCACCAGCGCCCCGTTGAGGGTGAGCCGAGGCGGAGGCTGCGGGCCCGGTCCTCCCGCCAGCTCCACCACGCCGTCCACGGGCTTGGGCTGGCAGGGCACCTCGCGCAAGGACAGCAGCTCATCCGTCTTGCGTGTCTCCCGCGTCTCGCCGCTGCGGGAGAGCTGAACGATGCCGGCCACCACCGCGGGCACACCGGCGATGAGCAGCCCCAAGCCCCACCCCGTGGCGACGTCGCGGCTGGAGGCGCCGTAACGGCCCTTTTCATCGATGGCGGAGCGGTTCGGCGTGTCCGAGAACAGCGTGCGCCCCACCAGCAGCGTCCCTCCCAGCACCGTGAGAATGCCTCCGGTGCTCACCGCCGCCGCCGCGCCCGTGTTGCTGTGCGTGGAGATGATGTCCTCCGCGTACTCCCCATGCTGCTCGGTGCGGCAGATGTCCGACGAGGAGAACGCCAGCGTGAGCTGGGGCCACTGCACCTGCGTCGTGGCGAAGGGGATGCGCTCGTTCAGCGCCTTCTCCTGGGAGTAGGTCCGCAAGAGCGGCCCGCGCTCCGTCCTCCGCTCCACGTCCAGCGGCGCGCACCCTACCGCCATCACCAACACCGCCGCCCCCAGACGCTTCATGGTTGGTCCTCCCGGAAGAAGCCCGCGACGTCCGGGCACTCGGTGAGAAACCGCGTCGCGTCCGCACAGGTCGGGGGATGGTCCGTGGACGTGCCCCAACTGAGCAGAGGCTCGCGGCACTCCAGGACGCGCTCTCGAGTGAGGGATGCGAAGGTAAAGGCGTCGTCCTCGCAGCCCGTCCGCCGGAGGAGGGTGGCCTCGCAGCTCAGGCCCAGGTCAAGCTGCACCGCCACGCCGGGACAGGATGCCGCCGACCGGCAAAGCCGGACGACGACATCCCGACAGACTGCGGCATCCGGCGCGTCCGGACCCGAGCAGGCAATCAGGCAGATCAGGGGCCACCAGCGAATGAGGCGTCTCACGGCGCTTCCACGCTAGCCACGCTGGGATTAAAGGGCCCGCATGTCCCAGACCTATCTGTCACTCACAGTGGAGTTGCCCGAGGAAGCGTCCGAGGCCGTACAGGACCTCATCCACGAGTCGGGCGCGCTGGGCCTCGAAGTGCGGGACCGCGAAGCGCCCCTCATGCCGGGCGTGCGCGGACCGAACCCTGGCGAGGCCATCATCATCGGCTACTTCGACGAGCGCGACACGGCCGAGTCCGCCCGTGACGAGGTGGCGTCGTCCTTCCCCGAGGCGAAGCTCACCTTGGACGAGCAGCCCCAGCAGGACTGGAGCAACGAGTGGAAGTCGCTCATCAAGTCCGTGCATGTGGGCAGGTTGTGGGTCGGTCCTCCGTGGGACAAGGCGAACGCGCCCGCGGGCACCGTGCAGCTCGTGATTGAGCCGAAGATGGCCTTTGGCACCGGCGACCACCCGACGACGTCCCTGTGCCTGGCCGCGGTGGACGCGTACATGGCCGAGCACCCGGGCGCCACCGTCCTGGACGTGGGCACCGGCACGGGCGTGCTGGCCATCGCCGCGAAGAAGCTGGGCGCGGGCCGCACCGTGGCCACCGACAACGACCCCATCTCCGTGGAGCTGGCGCAGGAGAACCAGGCGGAGAACGGCACGCCGGACATCGAGGTCTCCGGCAAGGAGCTGACCCAGGTGGAGGGCACCTTCGACCTGGTGCTCGCCAACATCCTGGCCAACACGCTCATCGAGCTGGCCCCGCTGATTGTGGCGAAGACCAAGGACCGGCTCGTGCTGGCGGGTGTGCTCTCCCACCAGCGCGCGGACGTGGAAGCCGCCTACCGCAACCTGGGCCTCACCGTGCTGACCGGCGCCACCCAGGGCGAATGGGTGCGCATCGACCTGCAGCGCTGAAGTGCATGGCGCCGTCCCCGTGAGACATGTGCGGGGACGGCGGCCCTGGGGTGCCAGGCATCGCTCGCAGGCGCCTGGCCCAACACCGGCATCGCGAGCGGCGGAGGACATGCCCCTACGGCCGTTCGACCCGGACGGGGCGCAGCGCACCATCCAGCACCACCACCGCCGTGCCCAAGCCGCCGCTCTGCATCCGGGAGTACCGGACGTCGCGGATGGTGACGCTCCATCCATCGGCGCGCTCATCCACCTGATACGTGGGCAGGCGCAGCCAGTTGGCCAGCCCCCGAATCTGCGGCGCCGACAACGCGGCCTGGATGACAGGCCCGGGCTGGGCTTCACGCGGCACGCTGGCGTCACTGATGCGGAAGCGGCCCGCGTCGCCTGCCAGGAAGTCGGCTCGGACGAAGTGGTAGCGGTCTGGCCCCATGGCGATGATGTCCCGCACGAAGGGGTTGGCCGGCAGCGGTCCCGCGATGGCGCGCTCCACGGGGAGGTTCTGCGAGCGAAGCCATTCCAGCGCACCCGGTGCCGCCACCTGCGAGCCCACGAAGATGGCGCTCAGGTAGACCAACAAGCCCACGCCGCAGACCCGGGCCACACGCTGCGCGGAGAGGACGTGGGTCCCACGCAGCCGCAACCAGAGGATGGCGGCCACGCCCACGGCCCACATCACCTTCGCGGGCCATGGGACGAACGCGGGAACCATGATGAGCGCGGTGGAGGCAACACCGAGCACCACCCACCCCGCTGCGGACCTGCGCGTGCGCGCATCCGCCATGATGACGGCGGCGCCCGCGAGCAGCCACACCCACGGGTCGATGATGAAGAGCGCGTCTCCGTAGAACCACGTCCCGTCAAAGGGCATCAGCAGCCGGACGCCATACGTGTTGAGCCAGTCCAGTGCGGGGTGGCTCAGCACCGACAACGTGGACAGCATCAGCAACGGTCCGAAGCGAGCCGGCGGCAGGTCCGGCTGCCTGCGCCTGCGCACGTACCGGTCCCACAGCAGCATCAATCCCGTGAGCACGAAGGGCCACAGGGCCAGGGCGAGCACGCCGTGCGTCCAGCCCCGGCGCCAGTAGAGCGACGCATCCGAGCCCGCCAGGGTGACGAAGCCATCGACATCCGGCAGGTTGGCGCCGATGACGAGCGTCGCGGTGGCGAGCGGCGTGGTGCGCTTCAGCCCCGCCTCCGCCATCCACGCACCGACGAGCGAGTGAGCCAGATTGTCCATGCCCCCACTCTAGGCCTGCCCGCACCGTCCAGCGCCTCTCCAGGGTGGTGGGCCCCGCGCCCGAGACACGGTAGCGTCGCGACCGCGTGGAGATGCCGCCCCCTTCCCGGCCACCAACCGACGTCCGCTCCCAGCTCGTGGGACCGATGCTCGCCTACCTGCGCGCGACGGGGCGCGACCCGTCCTCGCTGGTGGAGCGCTTCGGGCTGCCCGCCAACGCGAGCGCGCTGCCCGAAGTCACCCTCCCGCTGGCCACCCTGCACGCCTTCCTCGACGCGGCCGAGGCCCTGTCCGGAGACGCCTTCCTCGGCCTGCACGTGGCGCAGCGAGTCCCGCGCGGAAACTACGGACTGGTGGAGTACATCGCCCGGGCCTCCCCCACCGTCCGTGACACCTTCCGCGCGCTGGCCCGGTACATGGCGCTGCTGGAGCCCGCCTGGCGCGCCTCCTTCCAGGACGCACCAGACGGCAGCGGCACCTTCGTCTACGGCATCCCCGGCGAGCCCCTGGCCTACGGCCGCCACGCCAGCGAGTTCGGACTGGCCCTCTTCGTCCATGTCGGGCGCCAGCTCACCGAACACCCGTGGAATCCGCGCCACGTCTCCTTCGCCCACCCTGCCCCCGCGGACCTCCGCCCGCTCGAACAGCATTTTGGCGTCACCCCGGCGTTCGACGCGGGCCGCAACGCCCTGACGCTGGACGCGGCCACGCTCGCGCTGCGCGTGGTGGACGCGGACCCCGTCCTCCTGTCCGTCCTGGAGCGCGCCGCTGGCACC
>NZ_VHLB01000079.1:0-41028 GCF_006547365.1 Myxococcus sp. AB056
CCGTCGCCCCCACACCCCGGGCGCCCATTGAACTGGATGACCTGTCCGGCGCATCCGACGAGCCGATGCAGCTCGCCTCGACGTGGGAGTTCGTGGGCTGGCAGGGCGGCGATGACACGGGCCCCATTGGCCACGTTCCGGAGACGACCTGGGCGGACCGCGGTGTGGACCTCGACGGCCCGGCCATATCGCCCGCGGCGACCGAAGTGCCCTTGGCCTCGGCGTGGGACTTCATCCAGCAGCCCTGGCAGCCCACGGCGCCGGAGCATTCGGACGTCATCACCACGCTCCTGGCCGCTTCGGCCAGCGCGGCCACGGAAGTGCCCGTGGGAGCCCCTTCCGTGACGGCGGAGCATGTGTTGTCGGCGCTCGACGTCGTGAGTACCCAGGGTGTGCTCGGCAGGGTGGTGCTGGCGTACTGCGCGGGCCGCTTCCAGCGCGCCTTCCTCCTGGGCGAGAGCCTCGGCCTCGCGCGGGTGGGGCATGCCTGGGGCCCGGGCAGCGACAGCGCGGCGGTCGCCCAACTCAAGGTCGACCTCGAAGCACCATCCCTGCTGCACACCGCGATGACGTCCGCGGGGGCCAGCGTCTTCAGCGCACCGGCCTGTCCCCAGGACGAGGCCATCTTCGCCGCGCTGGGCGGGGAGGGCACTTCGCACCTGGCCGTCATCGCCATCCGGAGCCGGGGCCAGGCGGTGGCGTTCATCGTCGCGGACCACGGCGCGGAGCCCATCGCCGCGCCCGCGCTCGATGAACTCACCCTCATCGCGCAGAAGGCCTCCGAGGCCTTCTCCCGTCTCCCCACCCGGAGCGCCTGAGCGCGATCCGGAGGAGGGCAGACGCAAGAAGGGCTCCGGAGCCAGGTGCTCCGGAGCCCTCTTCACTTCAAGAACGGCGCGTCGCGCTCAGCTGCAGCCGCTGGTCGCGCCGCAGTTGCTGCATTTGTAGCAGGCACCGCTGCGCACCATGATGGCGCCGCAGGTGTGGCATGGCGGAGCATCCGCCTGATTCAGCCAGGTGGACCGCTTGGAGGCGTTTGCGTCGGACCGCTGCACCGAAGCCGTCTGCGCGGGCAGGGCTTCCCGTTTCGGCTGCACGTCCATCCGGTCCAGCACCGCGGCCTCTTCCTCGCTCGGCAGGAACTTCAGCTCCAGCCAGCGGAAGATGTAGTCGGTGATGGACTTGGCGATGGGGATGTCCGGGTTGCCGGTGAAGCCGCTGGGCTCGAAGCGGGTGTGGCTGAGCTTGTCGACCAGCACCTTCAGCGGCACGCCGTACTGGAGCGCCATCGACACGCTGGTGGCGAAGCTGTCCATCAGCCCGCTCACCACCGAGCCTTCCTTCGCCATGACGATGAACAGCTCGCCTGGGAGGCCATCCTCGTACATGCCCACCGTCAGGTAGCCCTCGTGGCCGCCGATGGAGAACTTGTGCGTGATGGAGCGGCGCTCGTCCGGCAGGCGCCGGCGGACCGCGCGGGGCTCCGGCTGGATGGCGGGGGCGGGCTCGGGGGCCACGGTGGCCTTGGCGGCGCGCGTGTCCTTCACCGTCTCCTTCGACGTGTTCAGCGGCTGCGTCCGCTTGCACCCGTCTCGGTACACGGCGATGGCCTTGAGGCCGCGCTTCCAAGCCTCCATGTACGCCTTCTCGATGTCCTCCACCGTCGCGTCCGACGGCATGTTCACCGTCTTGGAGATGGCGCCGGAGAGGAAGGGCTGGCAGGCCTCCATCATCTGGATGTGGCCCATCCAGTGGATGCTGCGCTCGCCCTGGGCCGGCTTGAAGGCGCAGTCGAACACCGGGAGGTGCTCCGGCTTCAGGTGCGGCGCGCCCTCGATGGTGTCCTGCTTGTCCAGGTAGCTGATGATGTCCTGGGACTGCGTCTGCGGGTAACCCAGCTTCTCCAGCGCCAGCGGCACCGTCTGGTTGACGATCTTCAGCATGCCGCCGCCCACCAGCTTCTTGTACTTGATGAGCGCGATGTCCGGCTCGATGCCGGTGGTGTCGCAGTCCATCATGAAGCCAATGGTCCCCGTGGGGGCCAGCACCGTCACCTGGCTGTTGCGGAAGCCGTGCTCCTCACCCAGCGCGAGCGCGCGGTCCCACGCGTCCTTCTGCGCGGCGAACAGGCCCTGGCTCACACCCTCCGGGGCGATGTGGTACGCGGCCTTGCGGTGCTTGCGGATGACGCCCAGCATCGGCTCCGCGTTCTTCGCGTAGCCAGCGAAGGGGCCCTGCTTCTCCGCCAGGCGGGCGCTCATCGCGTAGGCCTCGCCGCACATCAGCGAAGTAATCGCGCCCGCGTAGTTGCGGCCCGCGGGCGAGTCATACGGCAGGCCGGACGCCATCAGCAGCGCGCCCAGGTTGGCGTAGCCCAGGCCCAGCGGCCGGTAGTCGTGGCTGTTCTTCTCGATGCGCTCGGTGGGGTAGCGCGAGTTGCCGACGATGATTTCCTGCGCCATCAGCAGGATGTCGACCGCGTGGCGGAACGCCGTCACGTCGAAGTCGCCGTCGATGGTGCGGAAGTGCATCAGGTTCAGGGACGCCAGGTTGCAGGCCGAGTCGTCCAGGAACATGTACTCCGAGCACGGATTGGACGCGTTGATGCGCGCCGTCGTCGAACACGTGTGCCAGCTGTTCACCGTGGTGTCGAACTGCATGCCCGGGTCGCCGCACAGGTGCGCGGCCTCGGAGATCTCTCGGAACAGCTCGCGTGCCTGGTAGGTGTCCACCGGCTGGCCATCGCGCACCGACCGCGTCGTCCAGGTGGCGTCATCCACCACCGCCTTCATGAACGCGTCGGTGACGCGCACCGAGTTGTTCGAGTTCTGGAAGAACACCGACGAGTACGCCTCGCCGTTGAAGGACGGGTCGTAGCCGGCCTCGATGAGCGCCCAGGCCTTCTTCTCCTCGCTCGACTTGCAGCGGATGAACTCGAGGATGTCCGGGTGCTCGGCGTTGAGGATGACCATCTTCGCCGCGCGGCGCGTCTTGCCGCCGCTCTTGATGACACCGGCGAAGGCGTCGAAGCCGCGCATGAACGACACCGGGCCGGAAGCGGTGCCACCGCCCGCCAGCAGCTCCTTGCTGCCGCGGATGGTGGACAGGTTGCTGCCCGTGCCGCTGCCGTACTTGAAGAGCATCCCCTCCGTGCGCGCCAGCGTGAGGATGGAGTCCATGTTGTCCTCCACGCTGTTGATGAAACACGCGGAGCACTGGGGCTGCGACTCCACGCCAACGTTGAACCACACGGGCGAGTTGAAGGAGGCCTTCTGGCGCAGCAGCAGGTGCGTCAGCTCCGCGTGGAAGGCCTCGCGGTCCGCGTCCCGCGTGAAGTAGCGACCTGCCACACCCCACTGGGTGAGGGTGTCCACCACACGCGCCACCAGCTTGCGCACGCTCGTCTCACGCTCCGGCGTGCCCGGCGTGCCGCGGAAGTACTTCGACGCCACGACGTTCGTCGCCAGCATCGACCAGGACTTCGGCACCTCGATGTTCTTCTGCTCGAAGACGGCCTTGCCATCCTCGCCGGTGATGCTGGCGCTGCGGTATTCCCACGCCAGCTCATCCGCGGGATCCACGCCCGGTGTCGTGAAGAAGCGCTCCACCGTCAAGCCCGTCGCCGCCACGCGCGCCTTGCGCCCGCCGCGCCGCTCCTTCCCGTTCACCGTGGACTTCGAGCTCAGCTCTTTATCCATGTCGCCACCCTCCGCGAGTTCACTGCGAGTTCTGGTGCAAAATTTGCAAAACGCTAACGTCGCGAGATCCCGATGGATCCGATGGATCAGCCCGACGTGAAACGCGGGTGACATCAGAGCGGATTCGCGACGACGAAGCAGGGGCGCGCCCGGCCCCTCGGCTGTTCTTGGGAGATGCCCGCCAGACTGCCGGACGAGGCCATGGATAGACCCCTGTAGCACCTCCGTCAAAGATTCTATCGGTACAACAAATGGTGTCCGTCAAAGTCATGCCCACCACGAATTGTGTACAGCCGTGAAGTGGGCGTCCGGAGTCTGCCTGCCTGCCCTGCTGCTACTGCGTTCAGCGCGGGCGCCCGATCTAGAGGGCCTCGGCTGCCCTGGCAACACATGCTTTGCAGTGCCTGAATCCAGATGGCGAGCCATGTATTGTCACTTCGAGCCAAGCGAGCGTGATCACTGGGAGACGTTTGCTGTGAGTCTGTGCACGACTCGGGTGGGTGCAAGCGTGCTGATCCGCCAGGGGTGGTGGATCAGCCCCGTTGGCGGTCCGTTGGTGAACGCGGCCATCGATTTTGGCCCGGACGCGCGTTAGGAGGCGGACATGGCTCCTCCCTACCAGCGCCACGTCTTCGTCTGTACCAACCGCCGCCCGGACGGAAATCCCAAGGGGTGTTGCGCCTCCAAGGGCGCGGAGGAGGTCCGCGCGGCCTTCAAGGCGGAGCTCGACAAGCGGGGCCTCAAGGGGCGCATGCGCGCCAACGCGGCGGGATGCCTGGACACGTGCAGCTTCGGTGTCGCCGTCGTCGTCTACCCGGAAGGCACCTGGTATGGCGGCGTCAAGGTGGAGGACGTGAAGGACATCGTCGAGCAGCACCTGATGGAAGGCCGCCCCGTGGAGCGGCTGCTGATGCCCTTCTCCCGCAAGGCCGCCACTTCGGGCTGAAGCAAGCTTCCCGGTATTAACCCGAAATAGTCGACGCCTGCCTCTGTCTGCGTGAACCCGCAGACGAGCCGCGTGGAACCCTTGTCGAGAAGCCCGGGGCAAGCCTGCACCGGGCTTGGGCTCGGCATGTGTCCATCGTGGCGAGGAGCACATGCATGCGTCGCAGTTGGTGGGCCTCTGGCCTGATCGCCACCGCCTTGTCCGTGGCTGGCTGTGATTCCGAAGTGCCGTCGTCTCACGTTCGGGACATGACGGCGTTCCAGGACGCGGCCCTGGCCGCGGAGTGGGCCGTGGGCGTCGCGTACTCCGTGGGAACGCGCGTCACCTATCAAGGGCGCCTCTATGAGTGTCGCCAGCCGCACACGTCCCAGGCGGACTGGACACCGGTGGCGGTGGCCTCGCTGTGGTTGGACCTGGGGCCCGCGGGAGGTGGTGAGCCGGACGCGGGCAGCGGCGGAACGGACGCGGGCACGGGAGGGGACGTCACCGCGCCCACCGTGGGCTTGAGTGCCAGTGCCTCACGCATCATCGCCGCGGGGCCGCTGAGCCTGACGGCCACGGCGTCGGACGACGTGGGCGTGACGCGGGTGGAGATTCTGGAGAACGGTGCCGTCGTCGCCACCGGTTCGCAGTTCAGCCGGGCCTTCAGCGGTTGGGAGCAGAACGGCACGTATGTCTACGCGGTGCGCGCCTACGACGCTGCGGGCAACGTGGGGACCACCACGCTCACCGTCGTCGTGGAGATTCCGGGGGGGCCGCCGCCGGGAGGAAAGCGCATCGTCGGTTACTTCACCGCGTGGGGCATCTACGCGCGCAACTACCACGTGTCCAACGTGCAACCGTCCAAGCTCACGCACATCAACTACGCGTTCTCCAACATCTCCGGGGACGGACGCTGCATCCTCGGTGACCCGTACGCGGACATCGACAAGAGCGGCGGCTGGCAGGGGGAGTGGGACCCCGGTCAACTGCGCGGCAACTTCCGCGCGTTCAAGGAGATGAAGCGGCAGAACCCGCACCTGAAGCTGCTCATCTCCGTGGGCGGCTGGTCCTGGTCCACGCACTTCTCCACCGTGGCGTCCTCGCCTGCCTCGCGCGCGGCCTTCGTGAAGTCCTGCGTGGACCTCTACATCCGTGGCCAGTACCCCGGTGTGGACCCCGTCAACGGCGAGGGCGTGTTCGACGGCATCGACATCGACTGGGAGTACCCGGTCGGCGGCGGTCTGCCAGGCAACAGCAACAGCCCCGCTGACAAGCAGAACTACACGCTGCTGATGCAGGAGTTCCGCAGTCAGCTCAACGCCGTCACCACGCAGACGGGCAAGCCGTACCTGCTCACCATCGCCACGGGCGCGTCGCCGGACCTGCTGGAGAACAAGCAGGAGACGAAGAAGCTGTCCGACGTGCTCGATTGGATCAACGTGATGTCCTACGACTACCACGGGGCCTTCGAGAGCACGGTGAACTTCCACTCGGCGCTCCATCGCGTCACGGGGGACCCGGGCGCGGCCACGGGCTTCTACACGGATGGCTCCGTGTCGAAGATGCTGGCGCTGGGCGTGCCGCCCGCGAAGATTGTCGTCGGTGTGCCCTTCTACGGCCGGGGTTGGGGCAGCGTGCCCAACGTGAACAACGGCCTGTTCCAGAGCGGCGTGCCCACGCGCGGCACCTGGGATGACGGCTCGTCGGGCCTGACGGGTGTGTTCGACTTCAAGGACATCAAAGCCAACTACGAGCGTGCTGGTTCCGGCTACACGAAGTTCTTCCACCCGGAGGCGAAGCAGGCCTACGTCTACAACCCTGCCACGGGCATCTGGATTGGGTATGACGACGTGCAGAGCATCAACGCCAAGGCGGACTACATCCTGAACAAGAACCTGGGCGGCGCGATGTTCTGGGAGTTGAGCGGTGATGACGGCTCGCTGCTCGATGCGCTGGCACGGAAGCTGCGCTGAGTCTTTGACAGTCATTGTGAGCGCATCGTGAAGCCATACGCCAGGGGACTTCTGTTCCCCGGCGTCATGGCGTTAGGGTTTGCCGCATGTCCTTCGCGGCAGCCGTCCTGCTGGTGGCGCTCTCCAGCTCTTCCGTGGCCGCCGCGCCGTGGACCGCCGTCGTCCGGGTGGCGTCCGACGAGGACACCGCCTTGCTCGTGCGAGTGCGGGGGCAGAGCAGCGATCTACCCGTGCGTCTCGAGGTCTCGTCCGGAGCGCCGCTCGGAGAATTTCGCGAGGGCCCATGGCTCGCGGCGGAACGGCTGGCCGGGCGCCACCAGGCCCGCGCTGTCCTCTGGTTCGTGCGAGAGGGCAGCGACGTTCGTGTCCAGGTGGCCGAGTTCGACAGCCGACGCCTGTTCTCCCGGGCCGCGCGGATGGGGCAGTCGCCAGGCTCCCTGGAATGGTCCACGGGGGCGGAGGCGCTGGCGCTGGCTGCTCGCTCCGCACTGCGCGCGGTGGAGGCCGGGGCGCCGCTGGGGGATGTGGTGGAGTTGGCGCCGCCGCGGCATGCGTCGAACGGCGCGGGGACTGACACCGGGGTGGGGCATCGCATCGAGGATGCGGCCTCCAATGATGGGGCCGCGCTGCGGACGCCCTCGTCCAAGGGAGCCGACGTTGCGCTCGCGGAGGAAGGGGGCTCGCCTTCCGCGCGGGAAGGCGAGACGTCACCTCGCGAGGGCCCGCGGCTGGCTTCGGCCGAGGAGCACCCAGCGCGCCCGATGTGGCTCTCGTTGGGGGGCCATGCCGCGCTGGATGGGTACACGCGCACGGGCCACCAGGGGTTGGTGGTGGGCGTGGGATTGCAGCCGGGCCGGTGGCGGCTGCGAGCGCAAGTCCTGGCGAGTGTGCCGACCCGGCTTCGCGATGCCCTGACGGAGTTGACGCTGGGGCAGCATGCGGCGTCGGTGTGGGCGGGGCTGCCCTGGGCGGCGGCGGAGCGACTGGAGGTGGAGGCCGGGCTCGGCGCGGGCGCGGTGGTCTTCACGCGTCGGACGCAAGCGCTGACGGAGGAGGTGGAGGCTGCGCCTCCGGGAACGATGGTGGCCCTGCTCATGGGCCCCGAGCTCCGCGCCCGCTGGCGGATGGGGGCGCGTGTCGGCCTGGAGGCGAGCATGGCCGCGGAGTTCCTCCTGGGACGGCCCGAGCTTCGCTACGCCATCGACGGAAACTTCGTGTCACGCGGTGCGGGTTGGGCCGTCCGTCCCCGGCTGGGGTTGGCGATGGTGGTTTTTCTTTGAGCGCCGATGACCCGATTGGCCCGGTGCCGTCCTCCATGGCGGCAATGAGGAGCTCGGGCTCACACGCAGCGGACCCACGTCGTGCGGCGGAAGACCCTCGCATCCAGGCCGCCATCCAGGGCGAGCGAGAGGCCACCGGCGCTTTGTTGATGGAGCTGCTCCCCCGGGTTCGCAACCTCGTGCGCTACCTGGTGCGCGGGGATGTGGACGTGGAGGACATCGCCCAGGAGGCACTCATCGCCCTGGTGCGAGGGCTGCCGTCGTACCGCGCTGAAGGCCGCTTCGAGTCCTGGGCGGACCGGGTGGTGGCGCGAACGACGTTCGCATGGCTGAAGCGCTCCCGAGGCCGGGATGCCCAGCACGCGGATGCGCCGGTGGAGCTGGTCGCGGTTCCCTCCGAGGATGCCCTGCCGGACGAGTATGTTCATCGCCGTCACATGGTGACACTCCTGGATCGGCTTTCGAATGAGCAGCGGCATGCACTGGTGTTGCATCACGTGCTGGAGTTGAGCGTGCCGGAGATTTCGACGGAGCTGGGCATTCCCTTCGAGACGGTGCGCAGCCGGCTCCGCTTGGGGCGGACGGCGCTGCGCTCGCTGGCGACCGCGGAGGGAGACGGAGGGGAGGAGCGGGGATGAGTGACTTCAGGGAAGAGGGGGATGACGCCCTGAACGCGCTGGTCCTGCCGTTGGACGAAGGCGCGGGGCCGGCCCGACGCATCTCCCGGGAGCGGTCGGCCCGGATGGTGCTGACCGCGTTGGAGGCAGGCGCGTTGGTGGCGCCGCCCGCGCCCCGGCCACGTGGCAAGCGGTCTCCCGTGTGGTTGATGACGGGAGCGCTCCTCATCGCGGGCGCCGCCGCAGCCGCGGTCTGGAGCTTCACACGCCCGAGCCGGGCGTCGACGTCGCAGGTGGAATCGGCTGCGCTCACGGGTCCCCCGCGGTTGGGCACGGAGTCACGACAGAGCGGCAGCGGCGCGGTTGACGCGGCCCCCTCGCGGTTGGATGCCGAGTCAGACGAGGCTCCTCCCGAAACGCCGGTGGTGCCTGCCGCGTCCATCGCTGATGCCGAGGGTGCGTCCGAGCCGGTGCGTCCGCGCGCGCCGCCGGTCTCCGTGAAGTCGGCTGCGCCGGAAGACCTCTTGCTCAAGGCCAATGGGCTCCGTTCCGAGGGACGGTGGAAGGAGGCCGAGGCGCTCTACCTACGCGTCATTCGCGCCGAACCATCATCGCTCGCGTCATACGTCGCGCGCGTCGCCTCGGGCTCGCTTCGGCTGGAGCACCTGGGGGACGCGCGAGGCGCCCTGCGTCAGTTCAAGGCGGCGATTCGCATCCAGCCGCGCGGTGTGCTCGACCAGGAAGCGCAGCACGGTATCGCCGAAGCGCACCGGGTGCTCGGCAACCGGGACGCGGAGCGCAGCGCGCTGGAATCGTTCCTCTCCACCCATCCGGATTCGCCGCTCGTGCCGTCGGCTCGCGCGCGCGTTCAGGAACTCACCGCGCCATGAACAGGCGACGGACGTTGGCGGTTCTACTGGCCGCGTCGATGGGAAGCTGCACCCGTGGGGACCTGGTGGCCACCGTCCAGTCGCCGGACGCAGGGCACGCGCGCTCCTCGGCGGATGCCGGTGGGCCCGACGGCGGCGAGCCGGCTGCCGACTGGGAGGCGTACTGCGCGGGGCGCGGGCCTCCCATCGTCGTGGGTGATGCAGATACCGATTCGCAGGTGTGCAGTGGACGTCTGGCGGAGCGAACCTTCCGTCACGCGCTGTGCACCTGCGAGGGGCTCGCCCTCGGTGCGTCCTTCGAAACGGATGCCTTTCACGGCACCTCGGAGAGGTATCAGCCAGGAGGCGCGGGGGGCGATGTCGGGGTGAATGGCGCGCTGTCGGCCAATGACGCGGTGTCGGTGGGAGGCTCGCTGAGGATTGGCGGTGCGGGAGGCGCCCAGCTCGGGCAGACGTTCCGCGTGGGTGAGGCGTTGCACTGCAGTGGTCCGCTTACCGGCAACCCTGTCTCTGCCACCGTCATGGGAGACGCCCGCGTACGCGGTGATGTCGCGTTGCCCGCCTTCAGCGTCGGTGGCGTGCTCATGGTTCCAGCGGGCAACACATTGGGGCCGGTGGACGCGGCCGAGGTCCGCCGCGAACCCGTGGACCCCGTCATCCCTTGTGCGTGTGATGCGGCGTCCCAGGTGGATGTCTCCGGGCTCATCGCCCGGCACGTGCTCGACAATGACAACGCGGCCATCGGCCTCGACGCCACGGCGATGGAGGGCATCGAAGGCGAACGCGCGCTGGAGCTGCCGTGTGGCCGCTTCCACCTGACGCGCATCACCGGCACCGGCCGCGCCACGCTCACGATTCGCGCGCGCACGGCGCTCTTCGTCGAGGACGTCGTCGACCTGGGCGAAGGACTGTCGGTGGACGTTCAGGCGCCTGGAGAGCTGGACCTGTTCCTCGGGGGCGCTGTCGCGGTGGCGGGACCGCTCACGTTGGGGTCCACCGCCACGCCTTCTCGCGTGCGAATGTACGTCGCGGGCTCGAACGTGCTGGCGCTGTCCGCGGGCAGCATCCTCGCGGGCAATCTCTATGCGCCCCGCGCCGTACTCAGCCTGAGCGGGGGCGCCGAGGTCTTCGGTTCCGTGTTCGTCCGTCAAGTCGAGGCTTCCGGACCGCTCCGACTGCACTACGACGCAGACATCCGCGATGCGGGCGCCGGCTGCACAGGCGATTGAGGTGCACGCCACCGGCCCGGCGTATCCGTGCCAAACCTCCGTCGTTTGTGCGAAGGCCCTGAGCCCCGGAGTCCGGCGTCGCGCGTGCAGGGGCGGCGCTCGATGTGCCTGTCCACCGCCATATCCGGCCTGCGCCCCCCGGGTGGCTGGTGCCGTGAGTGCAGGTCCCCAGGTTTGCGCGGTTGTTCGCGAAGGGGAGGCTGCACATGAAGCGGGAAGTGAGGGCCGGCATTGCCGGGCTGTTGTTCGGGTCCATGCTGGTCGGCTGCGGGGTGGCGCCGGAACAAGAAGAACTGGGCGGCGTGGAGGACGCGACGACGGAGGCGCTAGCGAGCGCCGAGGCCGGGCTCGATGAACACCGTGGCCACTGGACACCCGCCGCGGTGGCACGTTACGGCCCCGCGGTCGCGTACGGCGACGGCAAGTACTTCGCGGTCTGGACCGACGTGCGGACCGGCGGCATCTACGGCACCCGGGTGAAGCCCGACGGCACCGTGCTCGACCCCGCGGGCATCCGCATCAACATCGGCGACGAGGATGGATTGCGGCCGGCCATCGCTTTCAATGGGACGTACTTCTTCGTCGTCTGGGAGACCCGCGATGGTGTCGACGGCGTGCGCGTGAAGCCGGATGGCACCGTGGTGGGCCCGGTGTTCCGCGCCATCCAGACGGGCGAGTCCTTCGGCCCGGTGCGAGTCGCCTGCTCTCCGAAAATCTGCCTGGTGACGTACACCATCTCCGGTGATTTCTCGGTCATCTACTTCACGCGGGTGACGAAGGATGGCGTCGTCCTCTCAACGGCCGACCGGACGCTCAGCGCCTCCGACACCTTCGCGTATGACGCGTCGTCGACCTGGAACAACAGCAAGAAGGAGTTCCTGGTCGTCTGGTCCGACGAGCACGGCGAGGGCCCGGAGAACGCGGACGTCTACGGCAACAGGGTGAAGGAGGACGGCACCATCCTGGACGGCAACGGCTTCCCCATCTCCCAGGCGGAGGGCGCCCAGTCGTCGCCCGATGTGGAGTGGACGGGCAAGAACTACCAGGTGGTCTGGTCCGATGACCGGATTGGAAACCCGGACATCTACGGCACGCGCGTGAGCAAGACAGGCATGGTGAAGGACCCCGAAGGCATCCCCATCTCCACCGCCGCGGGCGCGCAGACCGTTCCGCGCATCGCTCACCACAACAACAAGTCCCTGGTCGTCTGGGACGACACCCGGTACGGCCCGCACAGCGTCTGGGGCGCGCGGTGGGACGAGGATGGGGATGTGTGGGATCCCTCGGGCTTCCCCATTTCCAGCAGCGGCCTGCCAGAGCAGTACCTGCCGGACGTCGCCTACGGGGCTGACAAGTTCTTCACCGTCTACGCCGCCCAGTCCGTCTACGACCCCTCCGAGCCGCACTTCATCCTGGGCACGCGGGTGACGCACCAGGCGCAGGTGAAGGACGTGCCCGCCTTGCCGCTCACGCGCCTGCGCTGAGCCGTTGAGGGAAAGGGCCTCGCCGCGTGCGAGGCGGCGTTCCCCAGAGGCCCGGGTCGGCGCATGCACGCCGGGCCGGGCCTTGCGCGTGGGCTGATCCCCGGAGTCCGGCGTCACGCGCGCAGGGGCGGTGGCTCGATGCTCCTGTCCTCCACCTTATCCGGCCTGCGCCCCACGGGTGGCTGGTGAGGCGCTCGGGGCCCCCCACTCTTGCGCCGGAGTTCGCGAAGGGGAGGCTGCACATGAAGCGGGAAGTGAAGGCCGGCATCGCCGGGCTGCTGTTCGGGTCCATGCTGGTCGGCTGCGGGGTGGCGCCGGAGCAGGAATCGCAGAACGAAGTGGAGGAGATGACGGCGGAGGCGACATCGAGCGCCGAGGCCGGGCTCGATGAACACCGTGGCCACTGGACGCCCGCCGCGGTGGCGCGTTACGGCCCCGCGGTCGCGTACGGTGACGGCAAGTACTTCGCGGTCTGGACCGACGTGCGGACCGGCGGCATCTACGGCACGCGGGTGAATCCGGACGGCACCGTGCTCGACCCCGCGGGCATCCGCATCAACATCGGAGACGTCGAAGGATTCCGGCCCGGTATCGCCTTCAACGGGAAGTACTTCTTCGTCGTCTGGGAGACCCGCGATGGTGTCGACGGGGTGCGGGTGAAGCCGGACGGCACCGTGGTGGGGCCGGTGTTCCGCGCCATCCAGACGGACGAGTTCTTCGGCCCGGTGCGTGTGGCCTGCTCCCCGAAAATCTGCCTGGTGACGTACACCGTCACCGGTGACGAAGAGTCGGTCATCTTCTTCACGCGGGTGACGAAGGATGGCGTCGTCCTCGATACGGATGACCGCACGCTCAGCGCCGTCCCCAACTTCGCGTACGACGCGTCGTCGACCTGGAACAACAACAAGAAGGAGTTCCTGGTCGTCTGGTCCGACGAGCACGGCGAGGGCCCGGAGAACGCGGACATCTACGGCAACAGGGTGAAGGAGGACGGCACCATCCTGGACGGTACCGGCTTCCCCATCTCCCAGGCGGAGGGCGCCCAGTCAACGCCTGACGTGGAGTGGACGCACAAGAACTACCAGGTGGTCTGGTCCGATGACCGGAATGGGAACCCGGACATCTACGGCACGCGTGTCAGCGGGCATGGCACGGTGAAGGACCCCGAAGGCATCCCCATCTCCACCGCCGCGGGCGCGCAGACCGAACCGCGTCTTGCCCACCACAACAGCAAGTCCCTGGTTGTCTGGGACGACACTCGGTACGGCCCGCACAGCGTCTGGGGTGCGCGGTGGGGCGAGGATGGGGACGTGTGGGATCCCTCGGGCTTTCCCATCTCCAGCAGCGGCCTGCCAGAGCAGTACCTGCCGGACGTCGCCTACGGGGCTGACAAGTTCTTCACCGTCTACGCCGCCCAGGCCGTCTACGACCCCTCCGAGCCGCATTACATCCTGGGCACGCGGGTGACGCACCAGGCGCAGGTGAAGGACGTGCCCGCCATTCCGCTCACGCGCCTGCGCTGAGCCAGGGAGAGGGCCTCGCCGCGTGCGAGGCGGCGTTCCCCAGAGGCCCGGGTCGGCGCATGCACGCCGGCCCGGGCCTTGCGCGTGGGCTCAGTGGTTCAGGTCGAGCTCGCGGTTCTCCAACGAAGTCAGCCGGGCGGAGTCGTACTCGCTGCGGAGGGCGGGGGTGGAGATGCGCTCCCCGAAGCGCATGGGGTCGACGGCAGGAGCGGCGGCTCGATGCGCCTGTCCACCGCCATATCCGGCCTGCGCCCCCCGGGAGGCTGGTGACGTGCGTGTAGGTCCCCAGCTTTGCACGGTTGTTCGCGAAGGGGAGGCTGCACATGAAGCGGGAAGTGAAGGCCGGCATTGCCGGGCTGTTGTTCGGGTCCATGCTGGTCGGCTGCGGGGTGGCGCCGGAACAAGGAGAACTGGGCGGAGTGGGGGACGCGACGGCGGAGTCGGAGGCAGAGGCAGAGGCGCCCATGAGCGCCGAGACCGGGCTCGAGGAGAGCGGGGGCTACGTCCATCCCGCCCCGTTGGCGCGCTTCTGGCCCGCGGTTGCGTACGGTGGGGGCAAGTTCCTCGCGGTCTGGACCGACGTGCGGACCGGCGGCATCTTCGGCACCCGGGTGAAGCCGGACGGCACCGTGCTCGACCCGGCGGGCATCCGCATCAACATCGGCGACGTCGAAGGATTCCGGCCCGGCATCGGTTTCAACGGGACGCACTTCTTCGTCGTCTGGGAGAGCGTGGATGGTATCGACGCTGTGCGCGTGAAGCCGGACGGCACCGTGGTGGGCCCGGTCTTCAACGTCAAACAATCGGGCGAAACCGTCGGCCCGGCGCGAGTCGCCTGCTCCCCGAAAATCTGCCTGGTGACGTACACCGTCTCCGGTGACTTCTCGAACATCTTCTTCACGCGGGTGACGAAGGATGGCGTCGTCCTCGATACGGGAGACGAGTCGCTCAGTGCCTCCGGCACCTTCGCGAACGACGCGTCGCCGACCTGGAACAACAAGACGAAGGAGTTCCTCGTCGTCTGGTCCGACGAGCACGGCGAGGGCCCGGAGAACGCGGACATCTACGGCAACAGGGTGAAGGAGGACGGCACCATCCTGGACGGCAACGGCTTCCCCATCTCTCAGGCGGAGGGCGCCCAGACGACGCCTGACGTGGAGTGGACGCACAAGAACTACCAGGTGGTCTGGACCGATGAGCGGAATGGGAACGCGGACATCTTCGGCGCCCGTGTGAGCAAGACAGGCATGGTGAAGGACCCCGAAGGCATCCCCATCTCCACCGCAGAGGGCGCGCAGGCCGAGCCGCGTCTTGCCCACCACAACGACAAGTCCCTGGTCGTCTGGGACGACAGGCGTGACGGTCCGCACGCCGTGTGGGGTGCGCGGTGGGGCGAGAACGGGGACGTGTGGGACCCCTCGGGCTTCCCTATCTCCTCCGGGGACCAGCCACAGGAGTACCTGCCGGATGTCGCCTACGGGGGCGGCAAGTTCTTCGTTGTCTACTCGGGCCAGGAGACGTTCGATCCCTTCGAACCGCACTTCATCCTGGGCACGCGGGTGACGCACCAGGCGCAGGTGAAGGACGTGCCCGCCATTCCGCTCACGCGCCAGCACTGAGTCGTTGAAGGAGAGGCCAGCTTCGCTGGCCGGCCACCACGCGGACTGCTGCTGAGGGTCCGCGTGCCTTGCGGTGCATCACCGCGTGCGAGGTGGCGTTCCCCAGAAGAAAGGGCCGGCGCATGCACGCCGGCCCGAGCCCTGCGCGCGGGCTCAGTTGTTCAGGCCGAGCTCGCGGTTCTCCAGCGACGTCAGCCGGGCGGAGTCGTACACGCTGCGGAGGGCGGGGTTGGAGATGCTCTCCCCGAAGAGCTGGTGGAACGGAATGGCGTCCTGCGGATCATCCGGCTTCTTCTTGAGCGCCTCCGTCACCCAGTTCTGGATCTGGTCGATGGTGAGGTTCTGCAACTGGCCCAGCCCCGGGATGCTCGAGGTGGGGAGCAAATCCTTGAGCTTGAAGATCAGCCCCGCCATTCCCTCGACGGCCTCGTTGCGCTTGTTCAGCTCCTCGACGGAGAGGAGGAAGCCTCCCTCGATGGCGCCAACGAGGCTGCCCATGGACCGTGCCAGGCGCTGCGCATCCTGCGACGGCGGATTGGCGTGCGCCTCCGCCTCCAACTGCGCCTGCATGTCACCCAGCTTCGAGGTGATGAACGAGTGGAACGCCTCCTGGCCCTCGAAGGAAGGCTCGGTGAAGAGCGTCCGGGTGAAGAACTCGGACAGCTTGCCCGCGCCCGCGCTTCCAATGGAGCCCGAGGCGTCGCTCGCCGCGGCGAGAATCGCGTCCGCGTGCTGCGTGAAGAAGCGCGCCGCCGCCGCGCGGGATTCGGGGTTGTCTCCCAGGTGCCCGATGCTGTCCATGAACAGCTTGATGGACTCCGGCGTGGCGGGCTGGATGGCACTGGCCGCGTCCAGCAGCTTTCCAAGCGCCTCCGTGCCGCCGCCGATGATGGGGTCGTTGATGTTCTTGAGGACGTGGCCCAGTGCGTCCGGGTTGTTCTTCAGGAACTCCTGGAGCTTGTCCGGCGGCAGGCCCGCCAGCGCCGTGGCGATGGCCACGGCGCGCGCCGGGTCCGCCGGGTTGCTGGCCGTCATGATTTCCAGCTCGCGCTGCGCGTAGGCGGTGATGAGCTCCGGGTTGCCCGTGCCGGCGATGATTTTCGCCAGCGTCTCGTGCGTCTCACCGCTCCAGGAGCCCGCGCCATGGGAACCGACGGCCGCCGTCAGTTCATCGAGCGTGACGGCTCCCGACCGGTAGGCCGCGTCGAGGGCGGCGGAGAGCACCGGCAAATCCTCTTCGCTGGCCTTGTCGAGCAGCTGTCCCGCCTCGGGCCCGTATTGGAAGAAGCGATCCATGAAGGCCGCTTGCTGCGCCGGGTCGGGATGGGCCTTCAGCCAGTTCGTGAGATACGACGGGTCCTGCCGGTTGGTGGCGTCCACCTGTGCCTGCTCCGCAGACGCCTGCTGCTCGGGCGTCAGCGCCGGGGCCGACACCGCGTTCGTGTTGAGGGCCGCCACGGTGTTTCCGAAGGCAACCTGCGCGCGCCCACGCGGAGCAGCACCTTGGAAGGCATCCGCGTTGCGCTGCGTCTGGTATTTGACTGAGGACGTCGTCGCCGTGGGCGTACGGGCCTGGGCCGGCTCCGCGTCCTTCTGGAGACTCGAGCCGAGCTTCGAGGGAGCGCGCCGGTCGATTCGGGGGGACATACACACACCTTTCTCGGGAACGACATGAATGTCGGAGGCACCGGGATTGTCGGCCATGACGCGAACATGTTGCGTCAGGCGTTGTGACATCCCGGTGCCTTCACTCCGAAACTGGAGGTGTCGCGTCACCCGGTGGGCTTCAGGGAATGCGTTCCCACGCGTCCTGCCAGTTCAAGCCCGTGCCCGGCGCGTAATGCAGCGCGGAGCCCTTGCACCAGCCAGAGTAGGGGAAGGGCTTGCAGCGATAGCGCAGTCCGTCGGTGCCCCGCACCACGGTGCCCGCGGCATAGCCCTCAATCCCAGACGGGTAGACAGGCTCGCCACCGCCACCGGGCGGCGGCTTCATGATGTCGACCTGGAAGGTGTAGCCCGTCTCACGCGCGTAGACGCGGTTGCCCAGCGCGTCCTGCACGGGATTCACGCGGCCCGCTGCGTCGAGCACGCCCACCTGGACGCGGCTGGACGCGCCGTTCACCCGCTGCGCCAGCGCATGAATCCACTGGGCCGCCGACGTGGCCGTGGCCAGGGGATGCACATGGGATTCGGCGTCAGCACCTTGCGCGTCGAACACGCGCAGCGTCACCGAGCTCCCCGCGGGCAGGTCTTCACGCGCCTGCACCTGGCCCAGCTCCTTCCACGACGAGGGCGGCGGCGGGGTGTTGCTGAACTTCACGTCGGTGCAGGCGTAGAAGGCCTCCGGGCTGTCCGAGCGCTGCCAGATGCCGTAGATGACATGCGCGCCCGTCTTCCCTTGAGGGAAGGGGCAGTTGAGCCGGTAGCGGTTGTTCTGGGCGGAGACGTGGGTGATGGAGCAGAAGGGATTCGCTTCCAGGTCCGACCACTTGAGCGGGAGCGCCGGGTTGTAGCCCTCGCGCGTGACGTAGAGGCGGAAGTAGCCGGTGGCGTGCACGGCGGTCGCGTGGAAGACGAACTCGAAGCGCCCCTGGGTGTCCGGCGTGATGAGCGTGGAGGGCCAGTCCGTGCGCGCGAGGTCCAGGCCCCGGTGGCTTTCATTCGCGGCGCTGCAGAGCTTTCCGTCTGGAATGATGTCGCGGTGCCTGTCGTTGGCGTTGCCCTGCCGCACGCCATTCCAGTCGTAGAGCGCCTGCGTGCCACCGGCCTGGATGAGCGCCTTGCACGCGTCGGACTTCGGCGTCTCCGGCCCTTCCTTGAAGCAGCTGTAGACGCGGCTGAGAGGTACTTCCATGGAGCCGTGCGCCAGGGCCACGCTGGCGCACAACATGGACACGACGGCGAGCGACGCGCCGAGACACCGCTGCACTGCTGAGGTCATCCCTTCCTCCTGTGGTGCGAGGAGGGAGGGCGTGGCCCCTGAAATCGGGTCAACGCCCTAGAAGGCTTTCCACGCCATCAGGAGCTTGGAGGCGACTTCAGAGGTGATGAGCGGCAACACGCCGCCACCGCCGACGATGTTGACGATTTCCGACATGGACCCGCGGCACACACCGCCCCACGCGGGCTGCCGCGCCAGGCCCACGGAGGCATAGGCGGAGTAGTCCACGAAGAATGACGTGGGCAGCACGGTGCCGTTGGGCTCGCAGAGCAGGTGCTCCTCGGGCGGTGAGTCCACCACCTCCTGCACCACGAAGCCTCCGCCGGCGGTGTCCGCCGCCGTGCGCGCGCACAGCTCCGCCCACGTCATCGGCGCGCCATAGGCCGCCTGCACCCGCTCCGTGTAGGGGACGGTGCCCGCGGAGCGGCCCAGGAAGACGGCTCGGCCGCCGTAGTCCCAGGCCCGCTTCAGCACGAAGCGCGCCGGCGTCGCGGCGACCAGGGCCACCAGGTCCTCCACGCGTTCGCCGTCGGGGCCCTGCGTCGGGCCGGGCTGGAACGTTCGCGTCCACGGCACGGACGCGCGCACCGCCTCCAGCTCCTCGCCCGTGAGTCGCGCGGCTTCGGCCAGTGCGGGCTCGGCCAGGGCCTGCGACAGGCGGGCGAAGGTCAGCTTCACCTCCACCTGCGAAGCGGGGGGATTGAGGAACACCGCCTTCTTGCCGGGCACGGTGCCCAGGAAGTCCTCGACCCAGGGGGAGGGGGACTCCTCCAGGCGCCGGACGAAGAGGTGCCGGTACACCAGGTCGTACTTCTTGCCGTGGGCCACGAAGGCGTCGTCACCGGACACCTCGTCCGGATGGACCAGGTCCGCGTCCGCGCCGAACTCGCGGAAGCGCTCGCACAGCCAGCGCAGCTCCGTGATCTGGGCGTCGTTGCGGCGGCACAGCAGGGCCACCGTGTCTGGCATCCGGCCGTTGCGCTCGGCCGCGTAGCCGTCCAGCAGCGCCCGGTACAACGCCAGCGCGTTGCTGCCGTTGAGCGACAGCAGGGCGTGCAGGGACTTCTCCGGATAGCGGAAGTAGCGGCCCACCACCTCGATGAAGGTGCGGGCCGCGATGTCGGAGTACCCCTGCATGGCGGGGATGGTGGCGTTGACCTCCAGCGCCCACGGCGTGCCGCCCGCGACGAAGTAGTCCACGCGCGTGGTGGCCAGCCGGGTGGACTGGCGCCAGGTGCGCTCGGCGAGCACGCGCTCGAGAGGGGAGAGGGCGCCCAGCAGGGACTCCGCGTCCGCGCCCTGGAGCTGCGCCTGCGCCATCTTCACCGTGGCGGAGGACAGGCGGGCGGACAGCTCCGAGCGGCGGCGAATCTCCGCGGCGTCCAGCACCACGGGCGTGGCGGTAATGGGGATGGGGTGGGTGGTCCCGTCCGGTCGCGTGACGGCGAGGCCCCGCTGGTAGGCGATTCGCGCCAGGTCGGGCGCGATGTGGCGAGCCTGGCTCCGGAGCGCGTCGATGAACTCTTGCACGAAGTCGTGACCTCGATGGTACGCCCGGGCGTCTTCCGGGCGGCGCGCACCCTACGCCTGGACGGGTCCACCGGTCCACGGGCCCGGTGCCTTCCTTCGAAGCAGGACACTTCCTCGGTGGCCTTTTGCCGCCTGCCGGGCCTGGGACCGGCCGCTCCGGGGCACACCCGGGCACCGGCGCTGGAAAGGGGCTTTAGTTGCTTTTGTTTCTGGGTTGCTGTTGTTGATTCGCCGGAGGTGCTGTTTCCTGGCGAATGTTGCGTGAGACAGTCTGACTTGCGCGAACGGCCTGTCTGGCTTACAACCGTAGACGCCGTTCGACCGGGAATGCCCTGACGTGAGTCGCTCCACCTTTCACCAGCCCGTGAGTTCCGTCCGGTCGCGCCGTCTGGCGCTGCCGTTCGCGCTCGTGTGCGTGCTGGCGTACATGGGGAGCGTGATGCACTTCGCCCTGGTCCAGCACGCCACGTGCCTGGAGCATGGTGAGGTGATGCACGTGGAGGCCGGTGGCTCCCACGGCGCCGGCCACGTCGAGGCGTCCTTCGACGATGTGCGGCTCGCCTCCAAGAGCACGGAGGCGGACGCCCACGGCTCCGACGCCCACTGTGTCCACGCCTTCTTCCGGCGGGAGGCTCCGCCTCCGCAGCAGGACACGCCGTCCCTTTTGGTCGCGCCCGCTCGCTCCGAGCCCGCGCTGGCGGTGTTCCGCTTCCACGCGGAGCCCGTCGCCCGTCTGCACCTGGCTCCCAAGGCATCTCCGCCGCGCGCGTGAGGCCCGGGAGTTTGCTCGCTCAGGCGGCCTGTCGCGCCGTGTGAGGTTGCCCGTCCGATAAAGCCAGACAGACTCCGTCCGCTCCGCGCGGACTGTGAGTCATTGCGGCTTTGCGTCCACGCCGGCTGAGTTGTCTCACGGTGCCCGTGTTTCGTGCTCCGCGCACGCCCCTTCCATTCTCACGCACCCGTGGCGGCCCCTCCATGTCCTGGCGGTGTCCGTTGCTGGCGCGCGGGCGTGGCACACCCGCAGTCCAATCCCGTGGAGTAGCACCATGACGAAGAAGCTCCTTGCCGCGTTCCTGCTGTCCACCGCGCTCGTCTCCGCCGGCTGCGGCGACGATCATCCCGAAGAAGAGGGCGTCGACGCCGAGGCGTGCGAGCACCTCCAGGAGGGACCCGCCACCGCCGTCAGCGCCAACATGGGGGGCAACAACCCGCCCCCCGAGATTCGCGCTGACCACCGCCGCTACGACATCACCCTGATGACCGGCTCGGATGGGAATCAGGGCATGGTGGCCTTCGCCGCGAGCGAGGCCGCCGACTACGTCATCTACACCAACGCGGACGTGCCCCTTTCCATCACCACCGCCAGCGGTGAGGCGGTGGAAATCGAGGAGAGCACCAGCAGCTCCCAGGGCTGCACCGACATCAAGGGCCGCCACGTCGTGCCTCTCCCGGTGGGCACGCACTACCTGACCTTCGGCCCCACGTCCGTGGAAACCGTCGGCGTGCTCATCGAGGAGTCGCACGCCGGCCACGAGCACTGACGCTGTTCCCGGGCCCCTGGCCCGTTCACCCGGGGGCCGGTGCTCCAGTGCCGGCCCCTCGTTCCCCGAAGAGAGAAGACCATGGGTTCCTTCCAGCAGTTCCTGACGGACAAGAACATCCCCTCCGAGAAGCTCCTCCGCCTGTCGCGCCAGCTCGAGTCCTACGGCTCCGAGGGCCGCATCCTCTTGAAGAAGCGGAGCGCCCGTCGCCGTGACAAGGATGCGCAGGGGAAGAGCTACGAGTCGCTGTCCATCGGCAAGCCGAAGAGTGGCCGGGGCGTCAGCACCCAGCAGCTCCAGGCCGCGCTGGGAGACCTGCCACTGACGGCCAGCGTGCGCGGGAAGCTGGTGCGCGCCGTCAACGCAGTGCTGGGCAAGCAGGGCGGAAGCCCGGTGGACGCGCCCGCGCTCTTCGGCGCCAGCCCCGTGCGCCGCGGCGCCACGGCGAAGAAGTCCGCGAGCTGAGAGGAGCGCGCGCCCATGTCCGGCCATGCCATGTCCACCGTGATTCCCTGTGAGCTTCGACGTGATGGAGACCGGCTGTTCGACGTCTCCATGTGGTGCCTCGGGCGGGATGTCCTCTGCCCGGAGGGGAATCTCCTCGTTCGACGAGGACTCGTGCGCCACGCGCGCCCCGAAGGCGCGGAGGGACAGAGCCCCTACACGGTGGGCCTTCCGGATGGTGGGCGCCTGACGCTGTGGGGCTTCGGCGCGCTGTGTGAGTGCGGCGAAGCCATCTTCGTCCCTCGGGCGGGCTTCGCGCCCGTCCTGCTGGAGGGGGTGCCGGGCCAACTACCGTTTCGCGCAGAGGAGCTGGGCCCGGCGCGTTTGCCGACCACGGGGCATGAGCGGCGGGCGCTGCGCGCGGGGCTCGCCTCGCTGGCGGGGTGGCTGGCCGAGCACGAGGACTGGATTTCCTCCGAGATGGGGCCGTCCTGGCGCCGTGAGTGCTTCGGGGCACGCCGCAAAGCGGCTCCCGTCGCGGCGGACGGGCTGGCCTCGGCGTGGCGGCGCTTCGCCTCCCGCCTTCGTTCCCTGGATTCTGGATTCAACGTCTGCACCGCCCCGACCGCCGGGGCCTGAGGAGGCCATCATGTTGGCGCGACTGCTCC
The DNA here is from genome assembly GCF_006547365.1 of Myxococcus sp. AB056. Classification (NCBI taxonomy): domain Bacteria; kingdom Pseudomonadati; phylum Myxococcota; class Myxococcia; order Myxococcales; family Myxococcaceae; genus Myxococcus; species Myxococcus sp. AB056. The sequence continues at coordinate 22,366 of NZ_VHLB01000079.1, forward strand.
GAGCCGATGAACCTTCCGTCCATGCCCGCGCGCCGTGGGAGGATGTCGCGGATGACGCGCTCCCCACGCCGCTCCTGCGCGAGGGCCTGGGTCACGCACACCTGGACGTCAGCACCGCCAGGCCCCAGGCCCAGGCCTGGTTCGACCAGGGCCTGCGGCTGTTGCACCTGGGGTGGGGCGGTGAGGCCCGCCGCGCCTTCGCGCAGGCCACGCGCGAGGATTCGTCACTGGCCATGGCCTGGTGGGGGCTCGCCCTCACGCGAGGCCCCGGTGCCCGCTTCGCCACCGCCCGCGCGGAGGCCATGGGCCGCGCGCTGGCCCTGAGCGAGGGCACCTCGGACCGTGAGCAGCGCTACATCGTCGCGGGCAGTCTGCTGGCGGAGAAGGGGCCGGCCAATGGGCGCCACGCCTTCGTGCGTGACATGGAGTGCCTCATCGACCGCTATCCCGAGGACGGCGACGCGCGGCTGCTGCTCGCGGGCTTCCTCCTGGACGGCTACGAGCCGGATGGCCGGCCCGGGCAGGGGCAGCCGTATGCGCAGGCCCTGCTGCGCGAGCTGCTGCGCTCGCACCCGGACCACGCGGGCGTCCACCATGCATGGGTGCAGGCCATGCTGAACAGCGGCCGGCCCGAGGCTGCCCGTGACAGTGCTCACCGCCTGGTGACGCTGGCGCCTCGTGCCAGCCCCGCGCTGCTCTCCGCGGGGCGCCTGCTTCAGCGGGTCGGGCTGGTGGCGGAGGCCCAGCGCGTGCTGGAGGCCACGGTGGCCGCGGATGATGCGTACCTGGCCGAGGAAGGACTGCACACCGCCGACGCGCCGAGTGCCGAGGCGGCCATGCGGCTGCTCAGCCAGGGCTGCGCCGAAGCGGGCCAGTACGGCGAGTCCCAGGCGTGGGCCCGTCGTCTGCGGCAGCGGGTGGAAGGGGCTGGAGGCGACGACCAGGCGCTGCTGTTCGCCGCCGCCACGATGGTGTCGGCGCACCTGCGCTTCGGCTTCTGGCGTGCGGCGGCGGACGTGCCCATGGAGCTGTCGGATACGGCCAGCCCGGCGGAGCGGGCGCTGCGGGACGGGATTCGCCAGTACACGAGAGGACTCAGCCTGCTCGAGGCCGCGCGGCTGGGCGACGTGGAGCGGGTATGCAACTCACTGGATGCGCAGCATGCGCTCCTGGCGGAGGCTCGCCGCTCGGAGGACCTGGCCCTGTGTCCACGAGATGTGGCGCGGGTGGTGGAGGTGGCCGCTCATGAGCTGCGTGGCGCGCTGGAGGCCCGCAGGGGCGAGGTGGGCCGCGCCGAGGCCACGCTGACGCGTGCGTGGAGGCTGGAGCGGCGTCTTCGGGCCGCGGGGCCCGCGGCCTTCTCCCGGCCCGCGCGCGAGGCACTGGTCCGGCTGCGTCTGCGCACGGAACGCGAGGACAAGGCGGTGGGGCTGGCGAAGACGCTGGTGGCGGAGCGGCCTGGGTGCGGGCACTTGCGGCTGCTGTCCGCGGAGTCCCAGGTGGCGCTCGGTGCTTGGAGCAGCGCGGTGGAGGACTTCGCCGCGTTCCTCGACTGCTGGCGTGACGCGGACCCGCATCAGCCGGAGCTTCGCCGCGCTCGGGCCTTCATCGCCGGGCGGGGGCGCCTGCTGCGGCTCGTGCGCCCGCCGGAGCTCCTCGCCCTGCGGGAGACCGGGGCCCCGGCCCTCGCCGCGCGTGGAACGGTGTCCTGCTGAGCGGGGCCCGAATGGCGCGGGGGCTGCCGCGTGTTCGCGGTCCATCAGGCGCCCCATCGAGCGTGCGCCCCGTCCACGGGGCTCATTGCCCGCGCGTCGCGGATTGACTGTCACCTGCTGGAAGTCCTCGCCGTGCGGGCGTCCACCAGTCGCGCTGGCGTCTCCCGCCGCTTGACGGGCCCTCACCGTTCGCGCGAGGAGGGGGCATGCCCACCTTCCGCCTCAAGCAGGACCAGGCCGCGTTGCTCGTCGTGGACATCCAGGAGCGACTGTGCGCCGCCATGGACCGGGACGCGCTGGACCGGATGCTCAGCCGCACCGCCGCCGCCATCGAGGGCGCTCGCGCGCTGGGGCTCCCCATCCTCCTCACCGAGCAGTACCCCCAGGGCCTGGGGCCCACGCATTCGCTGCTGCGGATGCGGGTGCTGAAGGACGTCAAGGCGGTGGAGAAGCTGGAGTTCAGCGCCGCCGTGCCAGACGTGCTGGCCGCGCTCGGCGGGCGCACGCAGGTGCTGGTGGCGGGCATGGAGACGCACATCTGCGTCTTCCAGACGGTGCGCGACCTGGCCGAACGTGGCCTGTCCCCGTTCCTGCTCACGGACGCCGTGCTGTCCCGCGCGCAGGAGGACCGGCAGGTGGGCCTCCAGATGTGCCGTGACGCGGGCGCGCACGTCGTCACGGTGGAGGCCGCGCTGTTCGACCTGCTCGGGCGCGCCGGCACGCCCGAGTTCAAGCAGGTCTCCGCGGCGGTCCGCTGACCCTCAGCGCGCCTTCTGTACCGCGTGGACGAGCATCCGGAGGACGGTCGCCACGGCCACCATGGCCGCGGCGAACACCGTCTGCGAGCCGCCCACGGGAAAGTCGTAGAAGAACGCGAAGAGATAGCCGCCCACGCCCGCGATGGCGCCGAAGAGCGTGGCGATGAAGAAGGTCCACGGCAGCCTCAGCTCCAACATCAGCGCGGCGATGGCGGACAGCGTGGAGAAGGCGAACACCGGCAGCGCCCCCAGGGCCCGGGCGCACACTCCCACCATGACGCCGATGCTGACCATCAGCACGCCGTCCAGCAGTCGCACCGGCAGCCCCTGCACCAGCGCTCCCGTCCGGTCGAAGCTGGCGAAGGTGATGCCTCGGTACCACCACAGGTGGATGAACATGACGCCCCCACCAGCGATGGCCACCGTGTAGAGCTGCTCGGGCGTCACCAGCACCGCCGTGCCGAAGAGGATGCCCTGGATGTCGTGCGCCTCCTGCGCGATGCGGTCTCCCACGAGCACCGCGGCGCCGCCCGCCAGCGCATACGCCAGGCCCAGCAGGCTCTCCCGCGTGAGGCGCAGCTTCGCTGGCTCCGTCATCAGCAACATGGTGGCCAACAGCGCCAGGGTGGTGGCGCCCAGCACGGGCTCCACATGCGTGCCCAGGTGGATGGCCGCGTAGAAGGCCAGCGCCACGCCCAGGCCCGCGGATTGGGCCACCGCGGCGCTGACGAACACCATGCGCCGCAGCACCACGTACACGCTCAGGAAACCCAGCACGCCGCCCGCGATGAGCGCGCACAGCAGCGGGTCCCTGAACAAATCGAACGCCAGGTGGAACTGCTCCCACTTGGACGGTTCAGCGAGCGTCGTTTCCACGGTGAGGTCCCAGGGGCGCGCGTTGGCAGTACTCGTCGCCGTACTGGCGGCGGAAGGCAGGGTGACAGAAGACGGTGCGGGCATCGCCCACGACGAAGGCGGACGTCTCGCGGTCCACGAAGACGAGCACGTCCGCGTGCTCGGCGGCGACCTCCAGGTCGTGGCACACCACCACCACGCCCAGGCCCCGCTCACGCGACAGGGTGCACAGTCGCTGCATCGTTTCGTGCTCGGCGACGGCGTCCATGGCGGCGGTGGGCTCGTCCAGCAGCACCAGGTCCGCCTCGGTGGCCACCAGTCGCGCCAGCAGCGTGCGCTGCTTCTGGCCCTCGGACAGCTCGCGGTAGGGCCGCGAGGCGAAGTCCTTCGCGCCGGCCGTCTCCAGCGCGCTCTGCACGGCCTGCCGGTCCGCCTTCCGGGCGAAGGGCCACAGGAAGCTCCAGCCGCGCAGGCGTCCCCACGCCGTCAGCTCGCCCGCGCGCAGTGGCAGCAGCGAGTCGATGGCGGACGTCTGCGGCACATACGCACTGCGCACCTGCGCGGAGGCGCGAGAGATGGTGCCCGACACCGGCGGCTGCATGCCCAGCAGCGTCCGGAACCAAGTGCTCTTGCCGGAGCCGTTGCGGCCCACCACCGCCACGAACTGGCCGCGGCGAATGGTCAGGTCGATGGGCGGCAGGATGGCCTTGCCGTCGTAACCGATGACGAGCTTCTCGCAGGTGAGCAACGCGTCACCCGGCGCGAAGGTGGCGGGCACCGCGTGCGCGCCGTCCGTGGGCTCAACGGTCTTCACGTCGGACCTCCGCCTGTGGCTCCAAGGTGGCCAGTGCTTCCACCATCGCGGTCCGGATGGCGGCGTTCTCAGGTGCGTTCAGGTCCACCACGCCGTCAGGGCCCGGCGTGGTGGCCGCCCAGTCCAGCGAGTCGAACAGCGTGGGCGCCAGCGCCAGGCGCAGGGCGAGCTTCACGCGCGGCTTGTTCTCGCGGTCCGCGGGGATGTCCACCGTGCCGCGCAGCACCATCAGCGGCGTGGCCTCCTCCGCTGCTGCCAACGCGAGCCGGAAGCGGCGCTCATCGTTGAAGCGCGGCGTGGCGCGACTGTCGCGTACCGCGCCTTCCAGGTTTACCGACGACACGTCCCACTGGTAGCGGCTGACGTGGGTGCGGCCCAGCTCGCAGGACGGCTCACAGCCGGGTGACAGCGTCTGGTCCGCCAGCAGGTCCAGGTCCGCGTCCACGTGCAGGCTGGCCACCGTGGCCTCCGCGCCGCCACCACCGCCATCCAGCTCCGCCTGGATGTCCTCGTAATCCACCAGCGAGCCATCGTCGTGGTGGCAGTGGCCGTTGTGGCAGTTGGTGTAGCCCGGCGGCGGGTTGGCCGGGTCGAAGGTGATGGGGCCGCGGGTGCCGCCGCCGCCCACCAGGTCGATGTGGTCCACGCCCAGCGCGGCGCCGTCCAGGCGTAGCTCGAAGTCGGAGGCAAGCCGCTGGAAGCCGTTGCCCACGTCGCGCCCGGCCACCGGCGCGTAGTCCGCGCGGACGGCGGGCTCCAGCACCGCGAAGCTCTCACCAGGCTCCAGCGCGCAGCCGGACACGAAGAGCAGGGGAAGGAGGAGACGGGTCCGCATGGCTCAGGTCCCCTTGCCGGCGAGCCCCTTCTCAAGGCGCTCGACCATTTCGTTGATGTGCTGGAGGTACGTCTCCTTCGCCTTGAAGTCCGTGCCGCCGTGCAGGGTGACGAGCGGCGCGGGAATCTTCGAGGCCACCAGTCGCGCGGTGGTGTCCGGGTAGTAGCTCTCCATCAGCACCATGCGCGCCTTTCGCTGACGGCCCTGGGCCAGGACGCTCGCGACGTGCGACGGGTTGGGCGGGATGCCGGGCTTGGGCTCCAGGTAGGCGATGGTGTCGAAGCCCAGCCAGTCCGCCAGGTACGCCATGGTCCGGTGGTAGGCGATGACGGGCTGGCCACGCAGCGCCGCCAGTCGCTTCTCCCAGTCCGCGCGCGACTTCTCCAACTCGGTGGTGAAGGTGGCGAGGTTGTCGCGGTAGGCCTGCGCGTTCTTCGGATCCAACTGCGCCAGCCGGTCGGTGATGGCACGCGCCACGGACAGCGCCTGGCGCGGGTCATAGAGGAAGTGTGGGTTGCCGCCGGGGTGGACGTCGCCCTGGCCCCGGTCCACCTGCGCCGTGGGGACCTCCAGCAGCTTCACGAACTGCGAGGCCACCAGGTAGCCCGGGTTGCCCACGAGGATTTTCGGGTTGCGCGCGCCCACCTGGAGTGTGGGCAGCCAGCCGACTTCCAGGTCCAGACCCACCGCGATGAGCAGGTCCGCGCGGTTGAGCGCCAGGGCGAGGTTCGGCTTGGCATCCACGAAGTGCGGGTCCTGGCTGGACAGCGCCAGGGCCTGCACTTTGACGTGGTCGCCGCCGACGGCCTTCGTCAACGCGGCCAGGTCCGGCAGGGTGGTGACGACGTTGAGGTCCGCGCGAGCGGGGGAAGCGACGAAGAGGGTGAAGGCGGCGCACACGGCCGCGAACAGACGGGAGAGACGCATGGTCATGGCTCCTTCGAAAGGGTTTAGAACGCGTGGGCGCCGTGGGCGCCGGTCACCAGCTCGAGCGCGAGCATCAGGGAGTAGCCGGGCTCATCCCGCCACCCGGCATGGTCCCTGGCGCCCTGGAGGCGCAGCCGGGAGAACTCGGTGGGCCAGAAGGTGACGTTGGCGGACACGCGGTTGCGTGACTCCGTCCAGTCCGGGTCCAACGGGTCGATGACGCGCGCTCCGTCTTCGCCTCGCGCCGCTGTTCCCAGCTCGTAGCGCAGCGCGGTGGCCCACCGGGGCGAGAAGCGCCACGCGGCCTGCGCGTAGGTGTTGAAGTCCGTCAGCACGTCCCCGGGCACCTGGCGGCGGCGGTAAAAGGCCTCCGCCTGGAGCGTGATGAGCGTGGTGTTGTGGGCCTGGGTGATGGGCCGGTAGCGCAGGTACAGGTCCGTGCCGAACACGTCCGTGCGGTTGCGGTAGCCGGTGGGATTGGGACCGGTGGCGGTGGACAGGCCCCACATGAGGGACAGGTCATCCGACAGCGGGAAGAACTGCTTCACCGCGCCGGTGAGCTGCAAGTCGAACGGAGACTGCACCCGTTCGCTGGTGGAGCCCAGGAAGCTGCGTGCGGTGGCCTCGCCGGTGGCGTCGGTGGTGCTGCCAATCACCTCCACGTACCAGGGCAGGGGCGCCAGCCAGGACACCTCGGCGCCCAGTCCGCGGTTGCTTTCGCCTCCGAAGATGCGGCCCACGGCGAAGGGCTGGTCCACGAAGTCCCACGAATGCGGGTGCGTGGGGTTGATGCGGCCGAAGCGCGTGAGGAACTGACCGGCGCGCACCTGGAGGTTGTAGGGCAGCGCCAGCGTGGTGCCGTAGGCCTCTTCGATTTCCACGCCGAACTGGCTGAAGACGATGTTGGCGTCGAACCGGAAGTAGGGGTCCACCACCGAGCCGATGGACAGCTCCAACTGCTGCAGGTTGAAGCCGTTGCGCGTGGGGTCGTGCGCGCCGCTCTGCAGGGGCTCCTTGTCCGTGAAGGCCGCGGCGGCCACGTCCAGGATGAAGCTCAGGTCCAGGAAGTTCGCGCCCGTGTTGGGGTTGTTCACCCCGGGGATGGAGAGCGCGGAGCCACCGCCAGGCATGGAGGCCGGCGGCGCCGCGGTGCCGGTGGGCGCGTTCTGCTGCGCGGACGCGGCATCGCTGCCAAGCGCCTTTTCAATCTCCTTCAACTCCTCGGGTGTGAGCGCGGGCGCGGCGTCTTCCCGCGGCTCCTGCACGGGGGCGTCCGCCGGAGGCGCGGAGGCGTCCTGGGCGCGGGCGCCGCTGGCGAACAGCAAGGGCGTGAGTGAAACGACCATGAGAGCGCCGTGAGCACGGCGCGAACGGGTTGCCACCTGGAATGCTCCTCGAACGGGGCGGCCGCGTAGCGGTCACGCCCACCAAAGACCTGAAAGACCTCGGACGACGCACGTCACACGTGCGCGGGAGGCGAGGCCTTGGGAGCGGTATCGAGGATGGAGAGGGGGGCCTGGACGCGAGGCGGCGCGGTGGCCGGACGGCTCACGGCGAGCAGCGTCAGCACCAGTGTCGTGCGGTAGGGCGTCAGAAGCTCCGGGCGGGAGCTGGACGTCACCAGCGGACATTCCTCATGGGGGAGGGCGGCCGAGTCCATGACGGCTTCGGGCAGGGCGTACAGCTGTGGACTCTGCTCGATGGCGAGCCGGGACAGCCGCGCGCCCGTGCCGAGCGCCGTCTCTTCGAACGTCTGATGCTGCGGACAGAACCGATGCGCGTGCTCGTCCCTCGCGTGCATCAGCGCGCCCAGCGGCTGACACAGCCACAGCGCGACGAGCAGCGTCGCGGTGCAGCGGGCGAAGGTGTGGGCTCGCTGATTCATCGGAAGGGACGGTTGCCCGGGTGCTCTAATGACGCGGCACGGCGGGTGTCAAGGGACGCTATCACGCTCTGTTTCGTCCGGGTGGGGATGTGTCGGCCCCGGCCGGACGTTGGGGAACTTCAGGGATGAACGGACAGCTGGACGGAGGATTCATTCCAGTGGCGACGCTGGACGTACTCGACGCGCGGGGCCGCGCGGTGGTGCAGGTGGACGGTGTCGCGGTGGCCCTCTTCCGCGTGAATGGGGAGCTCCACGCGGTGGCGGACGCATGCCCCCACCGGGCCGGGCCCCTGTCCGAGGGGGACCTGGTGGGATACGTGGTGCACTGTCCGTTGCACACCTGGCCGTTCGACATCCGGACGGGGCAGTGCCCTCGGCATCCAGGGGTGCAGGTCCGCACCTATGCGGTGCGTGTGCAGGGACAGCACATCCTCGTGTCCGCATCAGGTAGGGTCCACGCCCCCTGAGTGCCGGCCCCTTCCAGGAGCGATTCCACTGTGACTTCGTCCCGAGCCCGCCGCAAAGCCCCCGCCGCTGCCGCCCCTGCCGCTGTCCCCGATACCTCGGCCATGGCGCGTGCCGTGGCGGACTTCCTGCGCGCCGCCGGTCTGAACCTCCAGGACGTCCACCTGGCGGACACCCCCACGCGCGTGGCCGAGGCCTGGACGGCCGAGTTCCTCGACGGCTACAGCCGCACCCCGGAGCAGGCGCTGGGGGAGACGTTCCCCGCGCCGCCGGGCTCCTCGGGCGAGCTGGTGGTGGTGACGGACCTGCGCTTCCACTCCATGTGTCCGCACCACCTGCTGCCGCTCACCGGGCGGGCCCACGTGGCCTACGTGCCGGGCAAGCGGGTGGTGGGCTTTGGCCGGCTGTCATCGCTGGTGGACTGCTTCGCGCACCGGCTCATCCTCCAGGAAGACATGGCGCGGGAAGTGGCGCGTTCCCTGGCGCAGGTGCTGGGCAGCCCCGCCACCGCATGCATCATCGAAGCGGAGCAGGCGTGCCTGCGCCTGCGCGGGGACAAGCAGCGCGACGCCGTCACTCACGCGGAGGCCTATGAAGGCACCCTGCGGCGCGACGGCCCCCTGCGCCGTGAGCTATGGGCCCGGTTGGGGGCCCGGCGATGAGTGCGCCCCTGCCGCGCGTGGAGCCCGAGCGCGTGGCCCGCGTGCGCGAGGCGCTGGCCGCCGTTCTGGCTCCGGAGCAGCTGCGCGTGGATGACGCCGCGCTGGCCGCCTACGCCCGTGACGAGTCCGATAGTGGTGTCCATGCGCCCGACCTCGTCGTCTTCCCCTCGGACACGCGGCAGGTGTCGCAGGTCTTCAAGGCGTGCGCGGTGCACGGCGTGCCCTTCACCCCCTGTGGCGCGCGCAGCGGCAAGAGCGGCGGCTCGCTGCCCTTGCACGGTGGGGTGGCGGTGAGCCTGGAGCGGATGAACCGCATCCTCTCCATCTCCCCCGAGGACCTCACCGCGGTGGTGCAGCCCGGCGTCATCACCGGCGACCTGATGAAGGCCGTGGAAGCGGTAGGGCTCTTCTATCCACCGGACCCGAACTCCTGGGAGGTGTGCACGCTGGGCGGCAACGTGGCGGAGAACGCCGGCGGGCCTCGGGCACTCAAATACGGTGTCACGCGCGACTACGTCATCGGACTGGAGTGGGTGCTCCCGGACGGCGAGGTGGTGCGGGTGGGCCGGCGCACCATCAAGGGCGTGGCGGGTTATGACCTGGTGGGCCTCTTCGTCGGCTCGGAGGGCACGCTGGGCGTCGCCACCGAAATCACCGTCCAGCTTATCCCGCTGCCGCGCGAGGTGCTGACGGCCCTGGTGGTGTTTCCGTCCGTGTTACACGCCGCGCGCGCGGTGTCCGCCGTGCTGGCCGCAGGCATCCTCCCGCGTTGCCTGGAACTCATCGATGACGTGGCCCTGCGGGCGGTGAACGGCCGCGGCTTCCAGTTCCCTCCGGGCGCGGGCTCCGCTGTCATCGTGGAGGTGGACGGCAACGGCCGCGAGGGCTTGCTCGCTGAGTTGTCGCAGTTGGGTGACATCTGTGCCAGCCAGGGCGCCACGGAGACGCTGGTGGCCCAGGATGCTTCCCAGCGCGAGAAGCTCTGGGCCGCGCGCAGGGTGATTTCCCCGGCCCTCCGGGCCCTCAAGCCTCACAAGATTTCCGAGGACATCGTCGTGCCCCGCTCGAAGATTCCAGAGGTCATCGAGCGCTTGAAGGCCATGGGCGCGGAGCTGGGGCTCACCGTGGCCACGTATGGCCATGCGGGCGACGGGAACCTGCACGCCAACATCCTCTACGAGGGCGCCCACCAACGGCCGCTGGTGGATGAGGCCCTGCGGCGCATGCTGGTGATGACCGTGGAACTGGGCGGAACCATCACAGGCGAGCACGGTGTGGGGCACGCGAAGCGGGAATATCTTTCGCTGGAGCAGTCCCCCGCGCTCATCGACCTGCAGCGCAGGCTCAAGGCCTTCTTCGATCCATCAGGGTTGCTCAACCCCTCGAAAATCTTCCCCGCGCTCATGCGTTCTTGATTCGTGGCCGACGCGGCTCGTTTTTGTCCCGGCGTCGAGCGGCTTACCGTCCAAAGCGTGGGAAGGGCTGGGAATGTCGCGCGAAATGCCTAATCGGACCTGGAATGAGAAACCCTTTCGCTCGTTGCGCGTCTTAGTTCCAGGTGGACGCGAGGCGGCGGGGGGAGAGCGCGTCCGGCATCGAACGGAGGACGGGAAATCATGGCCAATTCGACGAAGTACGCAGCCGAAGGCCTGTCGCACTACCTTCGGAACCTGGGCGGGCACCAGCAGCTGACGCGTGAGCAGGAGTACGAGCTTGCGCGCCGCGCCCGCAAGGGTGACGAGTCCGCGCGGCAGACGCTTGCCAGCTCCAATCTGGCCTTCGTTGTCGCCGTGGCGAAGAAGTTCGCCAATCGCGGCGCGCGACTGGATGACCTCATCCAGGAGGGCAACGTCGGTCTCATGAAGGCGATCGAGCACTTCGATCCAAAGAAGAACGTGCGCTTCGCCACCTATGCGGTGTGGTGGATTCGCGCCTACATCACCCGGTACCTGAAGGACAACCGCAGCCAGGTGCGCGGCGGTGAGGCTGAGCGCGGCAGCATGGTGGACTTCTCGCTGGACGCCACCATCGACGAGGACGGCGAGACGACCTTCCTCGACCGGCTGGAGGACAACAGCCCTTCGCCTCAGCAGGTGTTCCTGGCGCACGAGCAGGACACGGAGATTCAGGAGGCTCTCGCCAAGGTGCGCAAGCGCATTGGTGACCTGGGCTGGGACATCCTCACGGAGCGGCTGACGCAGGACAAGCCGCTGACGCTGGAGGAGCTGGGCCAGCGGTGGGGCGTGTCGCGCGAGCGCGTGCGTCAGGTGGAGCTGAAGACGAAGAACTTCCTGGAGCGCTACCTGCAGGCGTTCAACGAGAACGAGGAACACCTGGGCGAGCAGGCCGCCGACGCGGCGTGAGCGGCCACATAGGGCCCTTCCCACCTGGGAAGGCGCGTCATCGGGGCGGGACGGACCGGGTCACTCCGGGCCGCTCCCGCCTCTTGTCGTTTGGCGGATGTTTGACCGCCGATGGTTTGCTACCGGGCAAAAGTGCGTGCTAAGCCCGGCGCTTATGCGCTTGATTTCATTTGCTTTGAGCCTCCTCCTGAGCCTGCCTGCCTGGGGGGCTGAGGCCTCCCTGTTGTCCGAGCTTGACGCGCTGTACGCGAAGCGCGGCGAGTCCGGTGGGGAGAAGGCCTACGAGGGGGCCTTGAAGACGGCGCTGGACGCCGCGCCGGAGGACTACGAGCTGGTCTGGCGCAAGGCGCGCATCCTTCAGTGGCAGGCGGACGGGGCGGCCAACGAGAAGCTCAAGAAGGTGCTGGGCCGCCAGACGTGGGACTGGGGTGAGAAGGCGGTGAAGCTCAACCCCGCCCGCGTGGAGGGCCACTACTACGCGGCCACCGGCATCGGCGCCTACTCCCAGGCCGTGGGCATCATGAAGGCGCTGGGCGAGGGGCTCGAGGGCAAGTTCAACGAGCGGCTCGACAAGGCCATCCAGATTGACCCGGGCTACGACCGGGGCGCGCCGCTGCTGGCCAAGGGCCGCTACTACTACGAGCTGCCCTGGCCCAAGCGCGACCTGGCGAAGTCCGCCAGCCTCTACGAAAAGTCCATCGCGAAGCACCCGCAGATGCTGCGCGCCTACTACTTCCTGGCGGAGACGCTCCTCAAGGACGGCAAGGCCGCGAAGGCGCGCGAGGCCATTCAAAAGGTGAAGCAAGGCAGCATCGCGTACGACCCCGCGGAAGGGCGGCGCGTGCAGGAGTGGTCCAAGAAAGTCGAAGCCGATATCGAGAAGGAGCTCAGATGAGGGCAGAGAATCAGGTAGCGGCTTCCGCTACCGCGGGGGGGGATGCGACGCTGGTCCAACTGCTCATTCAGCGCGCGAAGAACGCGTCGACGGTGGGCGCAAGCCACAAGAAGGACGGCCGCTGGCAGGACGTCACCTTCGCCCAGTTCCTGGACGAGGTGAAAGCGCTCTCCGCGGGCCTGGTTGCCCAGGGGGTGAAGCCCGGGGACCGGGTGGCGATTTTCGCGAACACCAGTCTGCAGTGGCTCATCTGCGATGTGGCCATCAGCGCCGCGCAGGCCATCACCGTCCCCATCTATGCGTCCAACACGCCGGATGAGTGCCGGTACATCCTCAACCACTCCGAGACGACGCTCGTCTTCGTGGACAACGACGAGAAGGACGCCCGGCAGGCGGGCCGGCTCACGCGCCTGCGCCAGAAGCTGGCGGAGTGTCCGTCGCTCCGCCGCATCGTCGCCTTCGAGGGCCCCGTCGCCGGTGGCACCGAGCTGTCACTCGCCGACGTCGTCGCCCAGGGCCGCACCGAGCACGCCGCCCGTCCGGACGACTTCGAGGCGCGGGTGGCGGGCGTATCCATGGAGGACACCGCCTCCATCATCTACACGTCCGGCACCACGGGGGACCCCAAGGGCGTCATCCTCACGCACCGCAACTGGGCCTTCGAGGCGAAGGCCGCCCAGTCGGTGGGGATGATGGTGCCCTCTGACTCGGTGATGCTGTTCCTGCCGCTGGCGCACGTCTTCGCGCAGGTGGTGAAGGCCGCCTGGCTGAGCATGGGTTACCGGCTCGTCGTCGCGGAGTCGGTGGACAAGCTGCTCGCCAACCTGGTGGAGACGCGTCCCTCGGTGCTGCCGTCGGTGCCGCGCGTCTTCGAGAAGGTCTACAACAACGTGGTGGCCAACGGCTCGGCGGCCCCGGGGCTCAAGGGCCGGCTCTTTCGCTGGGCCTTCAAGCTGTTCGACGAGTACGTCGAGGCACGCAGCCAGGGGCGCGAGTACGCCACCCTGGGCTTCGCGTTGGCGAAGAAGCTGGTGTTCTCCAAGGTGCACGCGGCCATCAGCGAGAAGCTGGGCGGCAACATGCGCGTGTTCATCTCCGGCGGCGCGCCCCTGTCTCCGAAGATTGGCTACTTCTTCGACCTGCTGGGCCTCAAGGTGCTGGAGGGCTACGGCCTGACGGAGACGTGCGCCGGCACCACCGTCAATCGCGAGCACAACATCAAGATTGGCAGCGTGGGCGCGCCTGTGCCGGGCATGGAGGTGATGATTGCCTCCGACGGCGAAATCCTCATCCGCGGCCCGGCCGTCATGAAGGGGTACTACAAGAACCCCGAGGCCACGGCGGAGGCCATCGACGCGGAGAACTGGTTCCACACCGGTGACATCGGCGAGCTGGACGCGGACAACTACCTGCGCATCACCGACCGCAAGAAGGACCTCATCGTCACCGCGGGCGGGAAGAACGTGGCGCCGCAGAACCTGGAGAATGCCCTCAAGACGCACGCCATCATCAGTCAGGCCATGGTGTACGGCGACAAGCGGCCGTACCTGGTGGTGCTCATCACCGTGTCGGAGGAGGGCGCGCGCAAGCTCCTCCTGGACCAGGGCGCCCCCGTGGGCAGCTACGCGGACAATGCCCGTCGTCCGGAGGTCCATGCGGCGGTGAAGGCCGCGGTGGATCAGGTCAACACGCAGCAGCCGCCCTACGCCACGCTCAAGCGCTTCACCGTGCTGGAGAACGACTTCAGCCAGGAGACGGAGGAGCTGACGCCCAAGCTCAGCGTGAAGCGGAAGGTCTGCACCCAGAAGTACAAGGCGCAGCTCGACCGGATGTACGAAGGCACCACTGTGGTCGACTGAGGCCCGCGCCACGCACAGGGCAAAAGCGAACGCCCGGCCCACCCCGTGTTCCAGGGGGCGGCTCGGGCGTTGCGCGTTTCAGGGCACTGCTCACGTCCTGCCGGGAGGCACGGCCACCCGGCGGCGGCTCAGACGTGGCCGCTGGGCGTCTGGCTCTTGGTGACGTCGTTCTGCACGCCGGTGCTGCTGGAGAGCGTCCCGGAGCCCTTCTTGTCCCCAGGGGCCGCCGCGTCCTCGCCCTCACCGCCAAAGCCGCGCTTGAAGTTGCGGATCGCACTTCCCAGCGAAGAGCCCAGCTGTGGCAGGCGCGACGCTCCGAACAGGAGCAGCAGCACCCCCATGATCAGCAGGATTTCCATTCCCTTCAAACCCATCACTCGGCTCCTTCGCGAAGACGCAAAGGAGCATACCGATGGGCGCCGCCGACCGCCAGCAAGACCAGCGGGCGATTCAAGCCTGCATGGTTGCTGGAGAACCGAGCGCCGCGGCGGGGGCCTGGGTCAGGGTGAGGAAGAGGGTGCTGCCACCCCGGTCCGACTCGACGCCCACGCTGCCCCCGTGGGCCTCCACCTCTTGCCGGGCCAGGTAGACGCGCAAGGGGTCCTCCAGCCGCTTCTCCCGGAAGGCGCGCTCCTCCCGCTGGAAGACGGCGGCGGCGTCCTCATCCGACAGGGGCGCCCCGTCCCGGCGGACCTCAACGCGCACCTGGGGTGCGAAGTCGCGGATGCCCAATCGGATGACCTCTCCCGGTTGGGCGCGGGCCAACTGGTACTGGATGAAGGACTCCACGGCGTGCTGGATGCGGGCGCCGTCCACGATGACCTCGGGCACCGCCTGCGCCGGATTCAGGCCCAACACGAGCGCCACCTGGGCCGCCGAGGCCGCGGCGCGCTGCCGCTCCACCGCCGCGTCCAGCAGGGGCAGCAGGGATTGGCGCTCCTGCTCGCAGGGCAGGGAGCCCAGGTCCGCCCGGCTGGCGTCGAAGAAGTCCTGGGAGAAGGCCAGCGAGCGGTCAGCGTTGCGGAGGATGGTCTCCAGTCCACGCTGCACCTTGGCCTCCAGGGGCACGCGGCCGTTGAGCAGCAGGGCCGCGTACGAGCGCACGTTGGCCAGTGAGCCGCGCAGGTCATGCGACGCCATGGACAGGTAGCGCACGCGTCGCCGCACCCCGGCCTCGTCCCACGCCAGGGGCGACGTCCACAGCAGCAGCGCGCCGTCCTCCAGCGCCTCCTCGCCCGCCATCAGCACCTGGCCGTCCCGCTCCCAGAGGCTGCCGCTCCCAGGGCGCCGCTGGAAGCCCGCAACCGCCATGAGCTCCAGCAGGGAGCCCACGCGGCTGGGGAGCGCCTCCAGGCCGAGCTGCGCCAGCAGCGAGCGTCCGAGCAGGCGCGGGCTGCCTCCGCGAGGCAGGAGCAGAAGCCCGGGTGCCGCCATGTCGCCTGCTTTCAGCTCCCCCTCGCTCGCCACGTTCCACACCCCCAGTCCATCAGGTCACGGAAAGGGTGGGCAGTGACTGTCGGTTTTGCAACGTGGGCCCATGTCTGGCGGCGTGGGCGCATTTTCTTGCGCGGCCGTGTGGGAGGATGGTTGAAGAATCCCAGCGTCGCACCTCGGGAGACTGCTCTGACCTTGCACAATGCACAGCATGCGAGGGCCCCGGTGGTCCTGGTCGTCGATGACGACCCGGACATCCTGGAGGCCCTTTCAGAGATTCTGGAAGCCGAAGGCTTCGAAATCCGCCGGGCGCGGAACGGGAAGGAGGCGTTGGATCGGCTCGAGCCCGAACCGCCCAACCTCATCCTGTTGGACCTGATGATGCCGGTGATGGACGGCTGGGAGTTCGCCCAGCGGATGCGGCAGAAGCCGCCCGAGGTGGCGCGCATCCCCCTCATCGTCCTGAGCGCGGACCGCAATGTGGGCAGCAAGGCCGCCGACATTGGCGCGGTGGGGCATCTGGCCAAGCCGTTCGAACTCAACGATTTGTTGGACATGGTTCGCCGCTCGCTGAACCCCGCCGCCGCGTCCACCATCGCGTGACAGATGCCGCATCCGTGTCTTGACCTGCCAGGGGGGCGCCATTACGGTCCCCCTGTCTTTGATTTTCAAATCAACGATCAGGCCAAGGAGTGTGTCGTGAGCGCGAAGGACATCATCGAGAACCAGATTCCGGAGACCCTCAAGGCGAAGCCGGAGCTGGCGAAGGAAATCAACGCCGTCATCGTCTTTGACGTGTCGGGCGAGGGTGGCGGGAAGTGGACGCTGGACGCCACCAAGTCCGAGGGCTGGGTGACGGAAGGCGCGGTCGACAACGCGAAGATGACCATCTCCGTGAGCAACGACGACTTCGTGAAGATTCGCGAGAAGAAGCTCAACGCGCAGATGGCGGCCATGCAGGGCAAGCTGAAGTTCAAGCCCATGGACATGGGCCTCGCGATGAAGCTCGCGAAGCTGCTCTAATTTCCGGCGGACCGGAGCGGTGCGGGCGGACTCCGCCCGCTGGCTTCTGTCGCACGCGGCGCGTCTCCTTCTCAGGGGCGCGCCGCAGTCGTTTCCACACCCCCCGACGCTCGTTCCGAGGAATGCCCATGTCGTCGCTCCCGCTTACAGGCCTGCGCGTGCTGGACTTGTCGCGCCTGCTGCCCGGCCCCTACGCCACCCTGGTGCTGGCAGACCTGGGCGCCACCGTGGACAAGGTGGAGGAGCCGGAGGGCGGGGACTACATCCGCCAGATGCCGCCCCTGCGGGATGACGTCAGCGGCCTGTTCTACGGCCTCAATCGGAACAAGCGCTCCCTGACGCTGAACCTGAAGCAGCCCGAGGGCCGCGAGGCGCTGAAGCGGCTGGTGCGCCACTACGACGTGCTGGTGGAGAGCTTCCGGCCCGGCGTCATGGACAAGCTGGGCGTGGGCGAGTCCGTGCTGCGCGCGGAGAACCCCCGGCTCATCTACTGCGCCATCTCCGGCTACGGGCAGACGGGGCCGGACCGGCTGAAGGCGGGGCATGACTTGAACTACGCGGCCCGCGCCGGCCTGCTGGGCTACGGCGGCGAGGCCGGCGGCGCGCCCGCGTTTCCCGGCGTGCAGATGGGGGACATTGGCGGCGGCAGCCTCTTCGCGCTGGTGGGCATCCTGGCGGCGCTGCACGAGCGGGAGCGCACGGGGCAGGGGCGCTTCGTGGACGTGTCCATGACGGACGGCGCGCTGGCCTTCCTGCACATGCACCTGGCGTCGCGCCTCTTCATGGGGACGGAAGGCGCCGCCCTTCAGCGGGGCAAGGATGCGCTCAACGGGGGCTACGCGTGCTACGGCCTGTACCGCACGGCGGATGACCGGTGGCTCGCGGTGGGCGCGCTGGAGCCCAAGTTCTTCGCGGGCGTGTGTGAGCGGCTGGGGCGTCCGGACCTGCTGGAGGACGCCTACGCCCCGGGTGAGCCCGGCGCGCGCGTGAAGGCGGAGCTGACGCGTCTGTTCGCCGAGCACCCACTGGCGTACTGGAAGGAGCGCTTCGCGGGCTCCGACCTCTGCATCGAGCCCGTGGCGGAAGGGGACGACGTGCTGAAGGACCCGCAGCTCCAGGCCCGGGGCCTCTTCGTGGAGACGGAGGACGCGGTGCTGGGCCGCAAGGTGACGCACCTGCTGACGCCGCTGCGCATGGGCGAGACGCCGCTGCGCGCGCCGCCCGCGCTGGGGCAGCACTCGCGGGAGATTCTGGAAGCGGCGGGCTTTACCGCGCAGGAGCTTGCGCGGCTGGGGCACTGACGGCGGGCGTCCGCCACAGGGCCTCGCCGCGCGCGGCGTGGCAGGTGTCGCCCAACAAGTCCAACGCGAGCTGCGGCTGCCGTTCGGCCAGCGCTGGCCACCCGTCGAAGGCGCCACCGGCTTCCAGCCGGCGCACGGTGTGCTCCAGGGCCGTGCGCGCCCGCTCCACCGTCTGCTGCTGGGCCTTCGTGGGCCGCCATCGGGTGTCGTCGCGGTAGCGGCCGAGCGTCTCCAGCAGGTGGCCCTGGAACTTCAGCATCTGCACCAGCAGGGGCAGCCGGTGCGCGAACGGCGCGTCGGCCAGAGCCGCCTCGTACTGCCGGCCTTCCGAATCCAGCCGGTACAGCAGCACGTCCACCTGCGCGTCCAGCCGCTTGCGCCACGCCTTGCGCACGGAGGCATGCCGGGCCCAGCCGGCCACGGCCTGGAAGTAGTGAAGCCCGCCGCACGGGTGGGCGTAGATGCCTTGCTTTCGCTTGGGGACCTGCGTCCGCCCCGCGCGCATCGCCGCGGCCAGCTCGGCCTGGGCGGCTTCGAGCGTGGCGAGCGCGTCCCGCATCACCGTGTCGATGTGGACCGTCGTGCCCTCGCTGGTGCGGAACGTGGCGCCGGGCTCCATCGCCAGGGACAGGGCGTCCAGTGCCCAGGCGCCCTCGGGATGGGCGACGAGCGAGGGGCGGAAGTCGAGCTGCAACTGCTCCACCAGCGCCTGCACCATGACGGGGCCCCAGGACGCGTTGAAGCGGTGGCGCACCGGGTAGCCCGCGTGCAGCAGGCTCTTGAGCTGAAGGGCGGGGTGGGGCTCCACCGGCGTGCCGTTGGCGGTTCGGCTGTCGAAGAAGAGCCGCTGGGCGGCGGCGGGGGAGTGGGAC